>JBAXTR010000056.1:0-10534 GCA_037130095.1 Methanomicrobiales archaeon | reverse complement strand
AGTATGCTCCGAGCACGAATATCAGGCTGTAATCATTGTACCACTCTGCCTATAACGATCAAATCTCATAAGAGTCAATAATCCTCTATTCACGCGTGAATGTGAGTGATCTCTAGCTTATATGGTTTATAATTGTGAAGTGTTTTTCATACCAGCCGATTATTCAAATGATTTTTATTGAAAACCATCGCATCTGAATATTTTAACACGGGGGGACACGGAGGTTATGAAATCTACTCCTGCCTTTGTTGCCATAATATCTCCAACTCACCCTGATGCCCTGATCATCATCCTTAATAGAGGGATTGATTACATTGAGTACAACAAAGGACTGTTCAATCATGAGAAGAATCATCGAATACCTTGACTATACTATCGTCGGTATTGGCGTAGCATTCCTGGTATTTGCAGGTCTTGGCCTGATCTCGTGAATAGTAAAACTTCCCCAAGTATCAGTTTCAGAGCAGTTTTGTCTCTTTTTCAGGCCTTGGGACTTTTACCACAAGAACCCTGAATACATTTCTGCTCTCGTTTATCCAGCGGTGAGGAATCCCTGCAGGGCTTTCGACGAGCATATCTTTTTGTATGGTCTCCCGCTCATCCCCAATCTCAATATCCCCCCTGCCTTCCAGGACGTAGAAGAATACATCAACCGGTGTGATGTGTTTCCTGAGCGATTCACCGGGATGCAAGGTAATTACCACTGCAACCGCGTTGGGGGTGTCATATATTTTCCTGGCATCAACATTATGCGGGTTAGGTCCCGATACTACCTGGCTTACATCAGTTACTTGCATATCTTAAACCTCACTGGTTATTGAGACAGCCCAATATCATGAATAATGATTGAAATAGTTATCTTTTACCGGTACTTCCGTTTATTCGTTATACCCAGCTTCGCCCAGCACTTCAGCTGTAGGACCTATCCGTACAATCCGCCCTCCCCGGACCAGTGCAACACGGTCACATATATCCCTGACAAATTCCATGTCGTGGGAGACGAGGATAAACGTTTCATCCATCTCGTCACGGGCATGAAGGATGGAGTGTTTTACGTCCATTTTTGTAATAGGATCCATTGTTCCGGTGGGCTCATCGAGGATCACGATACGTGGCTCCCGGATCAGGACCTGCGCCAGAGCGACCCTGTGCCGCTCCCCGTCTGATAGCTCACCAGGATAATGGTTCAGCACCTCTTTTGCTTTTGCCTCAGAGAAACCTGCCATCGCAAGGGTAATGAGGGCTTTCCGGATGGCGAGCTCTTTCGGAAATTCGAGGCCGATCGAATCAGTCAGGTTGTCAAGGACAGTTCGGTGCGGGAACAGGTCGTACTCCTGGTGCAGGAGTCCGATATACCCCTTTGCCCTTCCCCGCTGGTCAATTCCCGGGGTTGTCATATCGATCCAGTCATCACCGATAAGAATATTCATTTCACCGCTTGTAGGTTCGATGATACCGGCAATTATCTGTGAAAGGGTTGTTTTCCCGGCCCCGCTCTTTCCGATGATACCGAAAATTTCCTTCTTTGCGACATCAAAGGAGACCATGTTTACCGCCTTGACGACCCCACGGTCAACCGAGATGTAACGCTTGGTAACATCCCGTGCAGAAAGGATTTTCTGGCCAATTTCAGGAATTTCCACCTGTTCTGAGTCGTTGTAATCTTTTATGAATGACTGGATCACTGATGCAGGTGACCCGATCTCTGCAATTTTTCCATCCACGAGGAGGAGGGCACGGTTTGCCATGTCCTCGATTACATGTGGAAAATGGGAGGTTACTACCATGCCCATATTATTTGTTTTGGCTGCTTCGATAAGCATCTCATGAACAATTTTCGCCGTTTCAGGGTCAAGGGTACCGGTAGGTTCGTCGGCAAACAGCATTGCCGGGTCCTTGGCGAGCTGGCGGGCAAGGACTACCCGCTGTTTCTCACCTCCCGAGAGGTCACGGGCAATGTGCATCATCCGGTGGGAGAGCCGTACCTGGTCGATCAGGTCTGCAGCCCTGTTAATTGCGTTCTCCTGGGAATAATTGATATCATCCAGTGCATGGAGGACATTTTCAATGACCCTGTCGTCCCCGTACAGGGCGAACGTGCGCTGGAACATGATTGCGGTGCGATGCATCACGCGGGCTTTCATACCATCGGTCCGTTCATCCCAGAGGTCGACGTCCATTGCAACCATTTCACCGTTGCACAGGGGACACCGGTTACCGGCAACACTCTGCACACCGGTGTAATCGCATGTCGGGCAGGCAGCAATATGGTAGATAACCGAACCCCTCGTGGGGGGTTGTTCAACTCCCCTCAGGAGATGCATCAGCACGCTCTTTCCTGCACCGCTTCTGCCGATGATCCCGATGATCTCACCTTCCGGTATCTCAAATGTTACATTATCCAGGACCCGCTTACCATCGAAGTCCATACAAAGGTCTTTTACTGTAATCATTGGCAATGTCATCGTATTGCACCGGGTTTTTGTTTATTCATCGGTATCCTCTTCTTAAGGCTGCAGGTCGCCTTTTTTGCATCTGCCAAGAGTATTTTCAGCTGAACAGCGACCCGGACCCTGCCCGGTTTCACTCCCTCTCTTCAGGGATCTGTCCCGTCAGGATCCGGCATATGAACCACTGGTAGAAATTATTATAATAGTAACTCATATGCGCATAAATACTTAAAATTAGTGAAAGGTACCGGGTCCAGCCCGGTTAACGGGGGCCCGGAGTCACGGCGATTATTTCTTTGAGCCTGCAGCCCCGACAATGACTCCGATTGACTGGGTAAACTCCGGGATCATTTCACAAGGGATCCCGATCACCATCTCGTCATCGGCAATACCGGAAAATTTTCTTGAACCATCACACCCAAGAGAAAAATTGGGTTTACCCGAGAGATATGGTAATGCGGCAGCATCTGAACATACTGACTGGATCCCTGCGCAGGAGCCGACAACCCTGCCACCCAGTCTGAACACCGAACTCTGGGCGAGTTTCAGCATGGCCCATGGACTTGCAATAATTATCACGACATGGGGAGTGAACGGGGTTTTCTCGAGGGGGGCGTATACTGTGGCGTATGTTTCTCCGGACTGGAGGTGAGGGATCTGGTCAATAGTCCGTTTGCATGCTGCGGCGCTGTTGAATTTTCCAAGCTTGTAATAAAAATCCCCGTTTTTCAGTGTAGGGGTGATCTCCCTGAGCCCAAGCGCCCACGCCCCACCATTGCATTCGTGTTTTGAAGCCGTCGCGTAGAAAATTTTTCCTTCTTTTCTTGCGAGGTTTACCATCGAGCAATGCCGTTGGTTCTTGTCGATTTCCTCAATCCCCGGGGGAATATCCTCCTTTGTCATGGCAAATTTGACCGCCACAGGAGACCCTGTTAGTTTCAGGGCATTTTTAAGTATTTCAGAGGACTCAGCGTAGTTAATCGGGATTTTCATGGGACCGTCAGTCATGCAAACCTTGACTCCTTGACCCTGTTTTGTGGATCCTAATCACTCATATGCGCGTAATTATAAAAAAGAGTAGCATCGTACACACCCAGGTTTATCAGGAATCAGTCGTTTTCAATCCCGGGTTTCCTGGAATGGCATTACATTTACAAGGGCACTGTCCGAGAGCGGCCTTTTCACACCCGGCTATTTCGATTCCCTTGCCATTCACGAGCGCATCAGCGATTTTACGGCGGACTTCCTGGAGGTCCCGCCACGCGGTCTTCCGCGACACCCCTAGTTTTTGGGCGGCCTCTTCCTGTTCCAGTCCATCAATATCGATGAGCCTGACCAGCTCAATTTCTTCCGGGGTCAGTGAAATCACGGCATGGTTCTCCTCAAGGGAGCACCGGGGCTGGTAACACCGGGATTCGGGATTTCCTGATATTATCCTTCTGACACGGGGCCTCCCGCGGCGGTGACAAATTTCTTCCGGAATTATCGGGTTATCGGTCATGACGGTCCTGTCTTCGTACTAGTAAGCTGTTATCGTGCAATAATTTGTCAGGTACTGACATGAGACTTTCTGAATTGCCAGATACCCTGTCGCCCGAGTCATATTGGCCATCTCCTGACATTGTTGCCTGGAGTTCATTTCTCATGATGATGGTCCGGTTGGAGGGCTCGTTACGAAATGACACGTCAGATCCGGGCCTGGTTGTTAAGGCATGAGCAAAAAAATATACTGGTCGTTGACCAGAAAAGTTGCCAGCTCATTCTGCAGATAACGGAACCAAACGACATATCAGGACCATGATATAGTGACGAAATAATAATCCTGTAGAATCCGGCTATTCACCATCTTATCCTGTCATATGAGGAAATTGCTTTCCGAGTGACTGGATTACTTTCTGGTCTTCTCCAAGACACGTACCGGGTCTATCGTTGCATCAACCAGGAGGTCAAAGCTGATCTCGTTCAGCCAGTTGGCCTTCTCAAACATGCTCATGAAACAGACCCCGATTACTGCTGAATCCTTGTGACGGGCAAGCATACGCTTTGCATCAGCCACGGTCACCGGAACGTTAGGCATAGCGAGCCCACCCATAATCACCTGTGCACCGGGGATTAGTACCATGTGGTCAGATGAGACCTGCATCCCCACGCCTTCCACGAATACAATTTTTTTCGCCAGTTCTTCCTTGAAGTATGGGACAAAGACCTGTTCAAGTCCGAGCCCGCGGACTGCGAATGCCAGTAATTCAATAAACGGAGTACAGGTGCCGGGGACACCGTAATATACTATCTGGTCTCCTTTTCCGAACTTATTCGTTTCAAGGTATTGCTTGAAAGGGCGGAGTATTCCGGGGACTCCTTTCTGGGGTGAGGGATCACTCATGGTTGTCACACGAAAGAGGATCGCACTCGTCGGGACTTAATAATGGTGGTTTTACAATTGCACCAGGACGGCTACCAAACAAGCATCATACCTACACCTGTTTCCATAACAGGGCATTTTCCGGCAAGAAAGAATTTAGATGACAACGAGGTGCAATGGCAGGCATAGAGGGTGTTTAAGCTGAGGGCCTCCAGATATTCACGAGTTTTTTCCAATATGGGCCGATCGGGAGCCTGCAGATGAAGCCCCCCGATAATCCCAGAAACGCGTTCTTCGTGGCATACCCTTCGCGCTGTTTCAACAATGTTGCAGATCCCTGAATGTGAACAACCGGTAATGATGACCAGTCCCTCACTTGTTTTCAAGGCGAGTGCAGAATCGTCTAGGATTAAGTCCCCCTCAGACCTGCCATCCGGCATGATGATCGTTCGTTTTCCCGGGTCATGGAGCTCGAAGCTGTTCTTTCGTTCAATTTGTCCAAGAAAGAAAAGACTATCTGTGATACGGTATGGCTCCGATGTTGCGGTCACGGCGAAATGTCTCCTGACCTCCTCTTCAGGTACCGGGGAACCAATGTTTGGGAGGGGCATTTTTGGACGTGGATAGAAACAAAACGGGTGGCAAAGGATTCCGGGATCCGTGTGCGGGATATCTTCCATAATTGCACCGGTCATGTACCGGATGAACGCGGGTAACCCGCCGGTATGGTCAATGTGGCCGTGTGAGAAGATGATCATGTCGAGGTCAAGGAGGTCTATCCCCATGGTATGTGCATTCTGAATGAAAAGACCGGAATAACCCGTATCAAACAGGATGTTCTTTCCCCCGGCCTGTATGTGGAATGAAAGACCGGGCTCCCCAAAAAAAGGGTGCTCGATAAGGGTGTTATTATCTACCAGCACGGTGAGTGATGCCTGCGGGGCCATATATCCTGATTCATTAACAATCACATAGACCTTTGCTTTCCTGCTATAGGAATGAGGAGATCCCCGGGTCCCTGCCGAACCTATAATATCTGGAGTGACAGAATGTAATCCCTGAGGTGCGAAGAACATGGCTATTGATCCAATCTGTAAGATGACCGTGGATGAAAAGACCGCAAAGTTCGTCAGCGAATATAAAGGGAAGAACTACTATTTCTGTGCCCCTGGCTGCAAGAAGAAGTTTGACACTGACCCGGAAAAGTATGCCTGAAGATAGGTGAATATTAAGCCCCGGAAGGTCCGGGGGACAATTTTTTCATTTCCGGCTGGTAGGTATTCTATAGTCGTGGAATAAATCTTGCATCATGAGGTGGTCCTGATACTTGAATTTTTAACCCAGGCGACATGGTCGCCATATGTGGCAGGTGCCGGAATTGGCATTCTCGTTTGTCTTGCCTTCCTTCTGTCGAACAGGCCGATAGGATGTTCATCTGGTTTTGTCAAGGCCGGCGGCCTGATTGAAAAGGCCATCAGTCCTGCGTATGCCGGAAAGAAGGAGTATTTCGGAGAAATTGTCCCCGAAATTGACTGGGCATTCATGCTGATCCCTGGTATTGTGATCGGTGCATTCATCTCCTCCATGCTTTCCGGGCAGTTCCAGTTCATTCTTGTCCCGGAGATGTGGAGCGCAACGTTCGGTACCAACCCGGTACTCCGGGTCCTTGTTGCGATACTTGGCGGGTTATTTCTCGGTTTCGGTGCACGCTGGGCCGGTGGGTGCACGAGTGGTCACGGGATCAGCGGGTCGATCCAGCTCTCCCTTGCAAGCATGATCACGGCGGTATGTTTCTTTGCAGGTGGCGTAGGAATGGCCATGTTCCTGTTCTACGTGATCGGGGGCGCCTGAATGGGTGCATTATTCACCGGCATTCACAAGGACCGGGGCCTCCAGGTCATCCTTGGTCTCCTGTTCGGAATTGCATTCGGGTTCCTGCTCCAGAAAGGCGGGGTAACGAGTTACAACGTCATTATTGAGCAACTCCTCCTCACCAATTTTACCGTGATGAAAGTGATGCTCTCCGCGGTAATCGTGGGGATGATCGGCCTTGCCCTCCTGAAACATTTTGGATATGTCCAGATGCACCCTGCATCCGGGACCATTGGTTCAAATGTCATTGGTGGGCTGATATTCGGATTCGGGTTCGCCCTGCTTGGTTACTGCCCGGGAACGGTTGCAGGGGCCATAGGAACAGGGGCCATTGATGCCCTTATTGGTGGTGTGGTCGGGATCCTCATTGGAATTGCCATCTTTGTCGAGTTGTATCCCCGAATCAGGACCCATTTCCTTGGTAAATGCCCTTTCCCAGCGGTAACTGTGCAGGAACTCATCAGGCTCAACCTGTGGCTGACAATCGTACTTATGGAAGCCGTGATGATCGGGTTCCTGCTGATGCTTGAATACCTTGGATATTAACGGGTGAGACACGGAGAGGGAACCTCCCCCTCCATTCCGGATTTTTTTAATTCAGGCTCTTTTTGATGGTTATTTTACCCACTCACATCTCTTTTCCTCACCCGCGACAGGAGAAAATGCCGGGAAATTTTTTTCAATGCTGGTAAGCCATACGTGTAAGGGGGGAATCGGGAACTGGACGTACCCATAATCCCAATGCAAAAAGGTATGTGTTACCAGGCATACTTATGGAAGTAATGCCTGCACCTCTCCGGGTCCTCTATGTCGATGATGAACCCTCCCTGCTTAAAATTGCCAAGCTATTCCTCGAGAGGGAGGGGGAGTTTGTTATTGAGACCCTTTCATCTGCCAGTGCGGCACTTGAGCAGTTAAGCACGGATCGGTTCGATGCCATCGTTTCCGACTACCAGATGCCGGAGATAGACGGGATCGTGTTTCTCAAGAAGCTCAAGGCTTCAGGGAATACAACACCGTTCATCATCTTCACGGGGAAAGGACGTGAAGAGGTTGTTATCGAGGCACTCAACGAAGGTGCAGAATTCTATCTCCAGAAAGGCGGTGAGCCAAAGGCGCAGTTTACCGAACTTGCGCACAAGATCCGATCGGCAGTAAGCCGCCAGTGGACAGAAAAGCTGGCAAAGGATACCGAAAGACGGCTCTATGACATTATTAATTTCCTTCCTGATGCGATGTTCGCGATAGATAACGAAGGGCATGTGATCGCGTGGAACCGTGCAATCGAGGAGATGACCGGTGTTGCTGCCCGCGATATGCTCGGCAGGGGAAATTACGAGTATGCAATCCCCTTTTACGGGGAGCGCCGCCCGATTCTTATCGATCTCATATCCACTCCCGACGAAGAACTTACCCGGGATAAGTATGCGGTAATCAAAAAAGAAGGTGATATTCTCATCGCGGAGACTACGCTTCCCCGTCCCCTCGGTAGATATTCCGTCCTGCTGGGGAAGGCTTCCCACCTGTTTAATAATGAAGGAAACATTGTTGGTGCCATTGAATCAATCCGGGATGTCACCGACTTAAAACGGTCTGAAGAAGAGCTCCGGGCTGCCAATGAACAGCTTACCTCATCAGGGGAACAACTTGAGGCACAATTCAAAGAGCTATTGCAAAGTGAACAACTGCTCAAGACCAGCGAGGAGAAATACAGGGTTGTTGTTGAGAACAGTCATGATGCAATCTATATTTACCGTGAAAATAAGTTCCTTTTTATTAACAGGATGGCCTCAGATCTCACTGGTTTCGATAGAGATGAACTGATCGAAAAGGAGGTCTGGGACCTTATCCATCCGGATGACAGGGCACGGTTGAAGGAATCCGGGATGCGAAGAATGGATGGTGATGAGCTTTCCACCAGTTTTTCTGCACGGATTCTCACGAAAAACGGTGAAGTAAAATACGGGGATTTCTTTGTCGATCGTGTCATCTACCAGGGTCAGCCTGCAATCCTTGGAATTGTAAAAGATATCACTGAACAGAGAACCGCGGATGAAGCGTTACGTCAATCCGAAGCAATATACCGGGCAATCTTCAGCCATACCGGTTCGGCAACCATCATCATTGAAGAAGATATGACTATTTCTTTCGCCAATCCTGAATTTGAGCGGATTACCGGGTATTCCAAGGAAGAGGTGGAGGGGAAGAAACAATGGACGGAATTTGTTGTTCCGGAGGATATCGGGCAGATGGTGAAGTACCACCAGTTACGCAGGACTGACTCTCAGAATGTGCCGAAGAACTATGAATTCCGGTTTATTACCCGGGAACGGCAGGTCAGGGACGCGTATATTATTATCGGCCTGATTCCCGGGACTTCAAAAACCGTTGCATCATTTGTGGACATAACAGGCCATAAAAAAGCCCAGGAGGCCCTGAAAGCAAGCGAAAAAACATACCGCTCTATCCTTGAAAATATCCAGGACACTTATTACCGGAGCGACCAGGAAGGCAACATAATCATGATCAGCCCTTCAGGGGTGCGTTTGCTGGGATATGAATCTGAAAGCGGGGTTTTGGGGAAAAATATCGCCACGACATTTTATGCAGACCCGTTACAACGGGAAAAGATACTGGAGGTCCTTGACCGTGAAGGGTTGGTGAAAGACTTCGAAGTGGACCTGCAAAAGTGTGATGGATCGTTAGTCACGGTTGAAACAAACAGTCATAAGTATTATGATGAAGATGGTAATTTTCTCGGTGTGGAGGGGCTTTTCCGGAACATTACAAAACGAAAACAGATCATAAAATCCCTCGCAGAAAGTGAGGCGAAATTCCGCTCTATTTTCGAGAACATGCAGGATGCATTCTACCGGACTGACCTGGAAGGGAACCTCGTTTTATTCAGCGAAAGCGGGGCAAAAAAGGCGGGATATAACTCGGCTGCCGAAATGATCGGGCTTAATATTGCAGAGGTGATCTATCTCGATCCAGCAGAACGATCAACATTCCTCGCAGCACTTTACAAGAGCGGTAAAGTCGATAATTATCCCCTTGCCCTGAAGACCAGCAGTGGCACCCTGCACAATATTCTTGCAAACAGCCATTTATATTTCGATGATTCAGGGAGGGTTCTCGGGGTCGAGGGAGTCCTGCATGATATCACCGACCTCATGGTCGCTGAAGAGGAAATCAGGAAGCGGGATACAAAACTCCGGATCCTTGTAGAAGCATCAGCAAATGTAATCTGGGAGGTCGATCTTTCTGGCAACCTGACATTTGTCAGCCCCCAGATTAAGGACCTTATTGGTTATGCCCCTGAAGAGATGGTGGGAAGACCAATATACGATTTCATCCCCCCTGAGGACCTCGGGTCCATCACTGATATATTTGGTACCCATATCCGGGAAAAAACAACCTCCCATCCTTTTAATATCCGGGTTCAGCACCGTGATGGTCATAACATCGAACTCGAGATCCGCCCGGTAGTATTGTTCGATGATAGCGGGGAAATCATGGGGGTAGGCGGTATTGCATTAGATATCACCGGTCGCAAAAAGGCAGAGGAATCGTACCGGCTGGTAAATAAAAAATTAAAACTTCTCTCCGGCATCACCCGTCACGACATTAACAACCAGATTTTTGCATTGAATGGATTTCTTGAATTGTTGCATACCCAGGTACAGGATCCGGCGCTTGAGGAGTATTTCACCATGATCACGAAGGCGAGCGGGCGGATATCAGCGATGATCCGGTTCTCCAAAGAATACGAGCAAATTGGTACCTTTTCCCCTTTCTGGCAGGATTGTCATGAACTTGTGGATTCTGCGGCACAACAGGTCACGCACGG
>JBAXTR010000055.1:0-10602 GCA_037130095.1 Methanomicrobiales archaeon | reverse complement strand
CTATGAGTCTGGCGCCCTAACCAGCTAGGCCACCGCAGCGCACAAAAGTGCATAATAAGAACGATTTTTACGCTATTAAAGGTTCTGATACAGGTGACAGATTACGGCATGTAACCAGGGATGCCGAAATGGGATAACAAAAAATCAGGAGGTTTTAGAATTTCCGGGGATTATCCGGCATTTTTCTTGTGATGCAGGTACACATTTACCGCTGCGGAGATCGCAGCAACCTCTTTACCCTGTCGCAGGGATGCCCCGAGGGTCTGGATGCGGGTCTCTTCCTCGCGGACATACCGGTTCAGAGTCCTGGCGATGTGCTCTTCAAGCAGGAACCCGGTATGAGTGTTCCCTTCAACGAACTGCTTGTTGTGCATAATCGCATGATGGAGGGGGAGCGTTGTTTTCACCCCGATAATCACATATTCGTAAATGGCCCTCCTCATCCGTTCGATTGCTTCCATCCGGTTGTAACCATAGGTACAGAGCTTCGAGATCATCGAGTCGTAGTTCGTCGGGATGGCATAACCGACATGGATCCCCGAGTCAAGGCGGACACCGGGACCCCCGGGAGACCGGTACCGGACTATCTTTCCGGGATCTGCAGCAAAATTGTTCAGCGGGTCTTCTGCGTTAATCCGGCACTCGATAGCATGGCCCCTGATTGAAACGCCATCCTGCCCGAAGGGGATGGGTTCACCGGCAGCAATTGCGAGCTGCTGTTTTACAATATCAATCCCGGTCACCAGCTCAGTGATGGTATGCTCGACCTGCAGCCGGGTGTTCATCTCCATGAAATAGTAATTCCCGTTGCTGTACAGGAACTCAACAGTACCGGCATTCGTGTAATTTGACGCCTTTGCAACCGCAATCGCTGATGCCGACATCCGTTCCCTGAGTTCGTCGGTCATGATCGGGCAGGGGGACTCTTCCACCAGTTTCTGGTGACGTCGCTGGATAGAACACTCCCTTTCAAAGAGGTGAATGGTATGACCGTGTTCATCCGCGAGGATCTGGAATTCAATATGCCGGGGTTTTACCAGGTACTTCTCGATAAAAACGGTAGAATCACCAAATGCAGACCCTGCGATTCGCATCCCTGCATTAATCGCGTCTTCAAGCCCGGACTCGTCCTCGACAATCTGCATGCCGATTCCTCCACCCCCGGCACTTGCCTTCACGAGTACCGGGTACCCGATCTCCTCTGAAATTTTCCGGGCCTCGTCAACATTCTTAACTCCGCCTTCGGTCCCGGGTACTACCGGTACACCGACATCCCTCATGGTTTTCTTTGAGCCGATCTTTGAGCCCATCATCTCGATTGTCTGCCATGATGGCCCGATGAAGGTCACGCCCTCTTCCTGGCAGCGCCGGGCAAACCGGTAATTTTCAGCGAGGAAGCCATATCCCGGGTGCACCGCTTCAGCTCCTGATTTTTTGGCGACCTCGAGAATCCGGTCAATATTTAGGTAGCTCTTGGACGGAGGGGCCTCTCCGACATGAAACGCCTCGTCTGCATATTTCACATGGAGGGCATTGGTATCGGCATCAGAATAGATCGCAACCGTTTCCACTCCCAGCTCGCGACAGGCCCTCATTACCCGTATTGCGATCTCGCCCCGGTTTGCTACCAGTACCTTCTCAAAAAATTTCATTCCACCACCAGGAGGACATCGCCGTTCTGGACGACATCTCCGGCATCAACAAAGATTTCAATAACGTGTCCATCAACCGGGCAGTGGATCGGGTTTTCCATTTTCATTGCCTCGAGGACAAGGAGGAGGTCTCCCTTTTTCACTTCCTTCCCCTGGCTGACAGCTACTTCAAGGACCATGCCCTGCATGTTGCTCTTGATACCACCCCTGATATCCCCACGGGGGATCTTTGGAGCCGGTGAACCCTTCGTTTCGACTGTGCTCCCTTCCACCGAGACTATGCGCACGGAGAAGATCTCCCCGTCGACCTCCACCTCCATGGAACTTGGCATATCGGGAATTGCAGATACAGCTGCCTTTTTCGAGGGAATGACCTCAGCAGTCCGCTCACCCTTTAAAAACGAGGGGGCGATTGCCGGGTACAGGATATAGGTCAGGACATCTTCTTCCTTTTTCACAAGGCCCGCATTTATGGCCTCTTCTTTCATCTTCGCATACGAGGGCGGCAGGAGATCTGCAGGCCGGACCGTGATGACCTTTTCATCCCCGATGATCTCCTTCCGTATCTCGTCACTTATCGGGGCCGGTGACCGCCCATACAGGCCGTGTACGTAATCTTTTACCTCGTTGGTCACGTTCAGGTACCGGCCCCCCATCAGTACATTCATGACCGCCTGGGTACCGACGATCTGCGAGGTTGGCGTAACCAGAGGCGGATAACCCAGGTCCTCTCTGACTTTCGGTATCTCGGCGAAGACATCATCCATTTTGTCAAGGGCGTTCTGATCCTGTAACTGGGAGACAAGGTTCGAGATCATGCCACCGGGCAACTGGTAGATCAGGACATCACTATCCACCCTCTCTGATATCGGGCTGATAAGTCCCTCGTACTGCCCCCTTATTTTCAGGCAGACATTTCGCAACCTGCGAAGGGCAAGCAGGTCTATTCCCGTGTCCCTCCGGGTACCCTGCAGCGAGGCAACAATGCTTTCGGTTGGGGGCTGTGACGTCCCGAGCGAGAACGGGGACATTGCCGTATCCAGGATATCCACACCTGCATCGATCGCTGCCTGGTAACTCATGGATGCAATTCCACTTGTTGAATGGCTGTGGAGGCAGACCCTGATGTCGATCTCATCTTTTATCCCCGAGATCAATTCGCGGGCAGCCTTGGGCATGATGAGCCCGGCCATGTCCTTGATGCAGATCGAATCGCAATCTTTTGAATAGAGCTCTTTGGACATCTCGATAAATGTCTTCGTCGTATGGACCGGGCTTGTAGTATAACTGATTGCACCCTGGAGATGTGCCCCGACATCCTTTACCTTTGCAATGGACCGCTCCATGTTCCTGATGTCATTCAGTGCATCAAATACCCGGAAGACATCGACACCACTTTTCCACGAGAGTTCTATGAATTTATCAACCACGTCATCTGGGTAATGGCGGTACCCGACAAGGTTCTGGCCGCGGAGCAGCATCTGTATAGGGGTCCGTTTCAGCTCGGCCTTTAAGAGCCGGAGCCGTTCCCAGGGGTCTTCCGCGAGGAACCGTATTGCCGTATCGAACGTCGCGCCACCCCATGCTTCCACTGAAAAAAAGCCGATATCGTCTATCTCCCTTGCCAGGGAGAGCATATCATCAGTCCGCATCCTGGTCGCAATAAGAGACTGGTGGGCGTCTCTCAGCGTAGTATCCGTAATTAGTAATTTTTGTGGACCGGCAACACTCATTCTGCACCTCAGATGGAATGCGGGAACTTATCGCAAATTTAGAAAGCTAAAGCCTTCTCAAAAGTTCAATGTAGAAGTATAAAAATATCACGAACCGGGAAGATTGCAATGAATAAAATACAGATCGCAACAATCCCGCTGAAATAATCCCGAATTCCCGGATGGAAGTCCGGGCAGAGGGTACCCCCGTTTGTATATCCCCGCACGGTGAGGAGGTCCGCCTGGTCGTATGCTCGCCTGATCTGGTTCAGTACAAACATCCCGATCACCGGTACCAGGGTGGAAAAACCCAGTGGTACTTCTTTCTGGCGTAGTGCGATCCGTATGTTAGAGCTGTCATCTTCAAGGTCATTGAGGGCCTCCATGCTCATCTCCGCAATTAACCCCGGTTCAAAACCACGCCTCCCGAAGAGCCAGACTGACACCCGGAAGAATTCGCCAGGGGCATATGCGGTATACGCATAGAGTGCGAGCAGCAGGATAACAGTCATGCGGATAAAGTAAGACAGTCCATTCCCCGAAGTAAACTCGGAAATTACCGAGACCACAATGATCATAGAGAAAAAAAGAACTGCTGCGGGTCTCCTTATACAGCGGAACCTCCCCGGCAGATAGAGCCAGTACAGGAATGCGAGCGCTGCGCCTGCAATGCTGATAAAAGCCGCCACTGAAAGCGCTATAATAACGAATATCCTTATTCTCGGGTCCCGCATGTAGCCCCCATTACCGCTTCAGGGGAGATATTCCCGGGAACCAGCCCCTGTTCAACGAGTTCCCTGATATGGCGGGGTGCAAGGCTCCACCGGGTGATGGCCCCCGGTACCCGCCCGCATGAAATAAGAGAACCGTTCTGCATCTCCCAGATGAAATCCACGGGTGGGAGCCAGGTCTGCTCATGAGTGCAGATTATTACGATCCCATGACTTCGTTCCGCGATCCTCCTGCAGATCACTCTTTTTTCCCGGCAGTCAAGTGCACTGAACGGTTCATCCAGGATAAGGAGGTCCGCTTCACATGACAGGACACACCCGAGGTGCAGGCGCTTCAGCTCACCGCGTGAGAGAACACTTATATCCTGCTTCGCCCGGCCGGAAAGCCGGGTGGATTCCAGTAGTACCTCAGGATCGAGCCCCCACGAGCGGACCTCTTCCTGTAGTGTAATCCCGGTCGTATGGTACTCAGGGAACTGCATGGAAAGGAGCGATTTCCGGATTTGATTACGATGGACCACCCCGGCACCCGGCCGTACCAGGCCTGATGCAATAAGAGCCAGGGTCGATTTTCCGCTCCCCACCTTCCCACTGACGAGGTGTACCCCCTCTTCGAAGATACCATTCGCGGTGAATCGGAACTGGTCCCTCGTATAACTGACATCCTCAAACGTCAGGGGCATGAGATAGTCTCCATGAAAGTGGGTACAGGCAGTCACCTGACAATTCAGAAAATACTTCAAACGGCGTACCGGACCTGGTTACTACGCCCCCTTCAAGGAGGATAACGCGATCGGCTCCGGCTGCGGCCTCCATATCCTGGGTACACCAGACATTATAGGGCGCCTTCGAACTCCTGATCAACCGGGTAAGTGTATTGGTGCTCTCCTGGTCAAGGTGCGAGTCAGATTCATCTAGGACAAGGACGAGGGGTCTGGTTACCATAGCGGTCGCCAGGGAGACGAGGACTTTTTCCCCGCCGGAAAGGTCACGTGTCCGCCTCCCCAGCAGATGGCTGGTACCTGAATCCTGTGCAACACTATTGACCTGGTCCCGGACTTCAGCGCAGGGGTCATGCCTGAACCTGAGTGGGGAGGCAATCTCATCAGAAACGGTCCCAAAAAGAAGGTTCCTGTCCGGGTATTCGTTCAGCCACCCGGTATTGACCGATGTCGGGCTTTTTCCATCAATTATAATAGTTCCCTGCTGCGGGGATGTTATCCCTGCAATGATCTGTAACAGCGTAGTCTTCCCGCTCCCGTTCGGACCGATAATGACGGTAGAACCAGGAAGGATCAGGAGTGAAGGGATATTGAGGATACCATGACGTATCGAGGATAGTTCTATCACGGTCCTTTTTCACCTCCAGCTCCCTCCTCTCCAGCCTGGATCATATCACGTGGGGGGATCCGCTTCCCGATTGCATGCGCAGCCCAGGCCTTGACCGCATCACCGGGCAGAAATGGGAGTACACCGATAATAGTCGCCTGGAGCAGGGACATCCCTGTCGAGAAAGCGAGCCAGCCCGCACCAATAGTGTAAATACACGCCTCGGATACACATATCCCGGCAATATTCCACGCGAGGGACCGTTTTTCATAGGCCAGTCCTGCAACGAGTGCAGCAGGGATAAAACCAATCAGGTACCCGCCGGTTGGACCGAGGAGCACCCCTATTCCCGAGGTCCCGTTATGGAACACAGGGAGGTTCAATGCACCAAAAAGGATGAAAAGGGTAGCCGGGATCACCGCGTACCGCTTCATGACAATTGCGGCAAGGAGAACAAACATTGTCTGGAGTGTCAAAGGCACCGGCAGGAACGGTACTGAAATCCAGCTCCCGATAGCGATAAGACCAATAAATGCAGCAGTTTCTGCAATAATAAGGGCTCGCTGGCGGTCTCCCTGCATTCGTCAACCTTCTTTTATTTTTAGGTTGACGAAGAAAATAGTATTATGTGTGTGCGCAATCGCCGGCGATTACCCGCTCGACCCGTCCGTCATCTTTCCTGATGATGAGCGCACCAAATTCATCAATATCAATTGCCACACCCTCAAACGTGCTTTTTAGTGTGCTGATCCTGACGTGCTGGTCAATCGTGCAGGACATGCTCTTCCATTCACGGATTACCGTGTCGTATTCCTGGCTCTCGATGAGGTTGTACCGGCTCTCAAATTCCTTCAGGAACCGGGCAAGCAGGGATGCACGGTCTACATCATGCCCTATCTCCGCACTGATCGAGGTCACACTCCCGGTCACTGATGAGGTGAGTTCGTGCGCCGAGATATTGGCATCAACCCCGATCCCAAGGATGCAGTAATGGATGTTATCTGCCTCGGCGGACAGTTCAAGCAACAGGCCAGCAACTTTTTTATCCCCGATGTAGATGTCATTCGGCCACTTGATGAGGGCCCCGAGGTCAAATTCCTTGCGGATGGCCCGCGCAACAGCGACGGCACCCGCCATGGTAACCATAAATACATGGTCAACCGGGATACGGGGTTTCAGGATAATAGTGATCCATATACCCCCTGACGGCGACACCCATACGCGGCCCATCCGGCCAACGCCCCCTGTCTGTTCTTCGGCAATGATCACCATGCCGTGAAGCTTTGCGGGGTCTTCCGCGATGCACATCTCCTTTGCTATTGCGATCGTGGACGGAGTGCTCTCGAAGTACCGCATTTTCTTTCCAAATACGGTAGTCCTGAGGTTTTTATGGACTTCGTAAGGCAGGAGCCGGTTACTTTTCTTGGTCAGCCGGTACCCTTCCGTCTGGGACGCAGAAATATCGTACCCGATAGCCTGGAGTTCCTTCACATGCTTCCATACCGCAGAGCGGGAGATCGAGAGTTCATTGCTGATAAACTCCCCTGAAACCGGCCTGTCTGCATTCTCCAGGACCTCAAGTACGCGAAACGCAGCTTCCATAATATCCTACCTTTTTGCCCCGGTCTGCTCACCCGGCAGAGGACAGGGGTCTTTTCCACAGACCTGCTTCAGGATGGCCGACTGGTGCTCCATCAGGGTGGCAAGGTCAAAAATTCCTGTAATATCAACCACACCGATCGCTCCGATTGCAGCGCCGCTATCATCCCTGACCGGGGCAACTATCACGGGGACACCCCGGTAAGGTCCATTTTCGGGGGTCTTCTGAATTTTCATATTTTTTGCCATCGCTTCTTCCAGGATCGGACCTGAATAATCGGTATCAATTACCCTTCCGTCCTCTATCCGGATCCCGTTGTTTTCCCTTGACCTGGCTGTTACCGGCAGGCGATTGAGAATTTCGTGAATTGCAAGTCCGACCGGCACAATGTCTCCGGGGGTGGAGCTCGAAGAAATAATATAGCGGTTCATCGGACGTACCTCATAATTCCCTCGTTTTTATCTAAAAAAAGGTTTCCCCTGCCTTCATGCTCAGAGATGTAACAAATGACTTCGAGGGGTACTCATGGATACTTGTTAGCACAATAACTCCTTTCCCAATGGTTTTTTCCAATAATACCGGTTTTCCTTCAATTGTCCCGACAATATTTCCTTCAAACGCCGAGAAAAATCCATCGTATTCGATGTGATCGGGATCGTAATCGCATATAATCGATGAGAGCGGGTTTCCGGGCTCTATCTCGATCCGGCCGTTCCCTGGAGCATATTGGTAGTCCACGCTGAAGGGGAGCCAGCTGTATCGTCCGGGGAGAGGGTCAGCAGCACCATATACTACGAGAATCCCTCCGTTCTCCACAAAACGTCGTATTCTTCCGGAAGATGCCTTGAGTGCGGGGAGCACCTGCGAGTATGAAGGGTTTGCAAACCCCGTAGGTATGATCAGGACACTGTACTGACCCTTGAAAAATGGTGCGGCAAGGAGGTGTGGCGTTACCGGAATAGAAGCCACACCGCATTCTTCGAGAAACCGGCCGAATACCAGGGGCTGGTCCCATACAAGCCCTACCCGGGGTTTCAACCCTTGATCACTCCCAGAGGTTCAAGCCTGGCCACGAGCTTTGAGATCCCAAGGGCGTCCACAATGCGTACTACCTCGGCACTCGGTTTGTATGCGCCCGGGGCCTCTTCCGCAATAGCCCCGTCGTTTGGCGCCCTTACAATGATACCTTCTTTTGAAAGGGAATTTTTAATCTTCGCCCCGTTAATTGTCTTTTTTGCCGCCGAACGGGAGAGGATGCGGCCGGCACCATGACAGGTAGACCCGAATGTACGTTCCATGGCGGTTGTGGTACCGCGGAGCAGGTAGGAAGAAGAACCCATACTACCTGGGATGATAACGGGCTGCCCGGTTGTTGCATACCCGGATGGCAAGTCAGGGCTTCCGGGACCAAATGCCCTGGTGGCCCCTTTCCTGTGGACACAGACATCGATCCGTTTTCCCTCGTTGGAATGCTCTTCCATCTTTGCAACATTGTGCGCAACATCGTAGACGAGATGCATGGACTCGTAGTCAATCCCGTACATCTTCTCGAATACCGTCCGCGTGGTATGCATGATCATCTGCCGGTTTGCCCATGCATAGTTTGCAGAGGCCGCCATTGCCCCAAAGTATGCCTTTCCTTCGGGTGAAGACAAGGGCGCACAGGCCAGCTGGCGATCGGGCAGTATAATCCTGTAGCGCTTGGTCGCACCTTCGAGGACTTTCAAATGGTCGGTGCAGGTCTGGTGCCCGAGCCCGCGTGACCCGCAGTGGATCATGACGCAGACCTGGCCCGGGTGAATGCCATACACCTTCGCTGCAACGGGGTCGAAAATCTCCTTGACCACCTGGATCTCAAGAAAATGGTTACCGGCACCCAGTGTCCCGCTCTGCGGCATCCCACGCTGCTTCGCTTTTGCAGAGACCGCGGAGCTTTCAGCCTGTGCCATGCAGCCCCGTTCTTCGCAGCAGTCAAGGTCCTCCTGGAGACCGTAGCCCTGTTTTACCGGCCATGCTGCACCTTTTACCATCATGTCCTCGAGGTCATTAATGGAAAGCTTTAGCGGGCCCTTGGCACCAACCCCGGTAGGGACCGACTGGAACAGGGTTTCAATAAGCTCCCGCCGGTGGTCAAGATCGGCGATTGTGAGGGGGGTCGACAGGAGCCGCACACCGCAGTTAATATCAAATCCAACTCCACCGGGGGATATCACCCCGGTATCAAACTCAAACGCAGCGACTCCCCCGATAGGGAACCCGTATCCCCAGTGAATATCGGGCATTCCCATCGAATACTTAATAATCCCCGGCAATGTTGCAACATTGGCCAGCTGCTGCACTGCCCCGGATTCAAGACTCCCGTACAACAGGTCAGATAGGAAAAAACGACCAGAAACCCGCATCCCGGGGACCGTCCCTGCAGGTACCTCCCATTCGTACTCACCCAGCCGCGTTACCTGCTCAAGCATTGCATCAACCTTTCACACATCAAAGAGTATGTCCAATACATACCCCTCATCCTCTTTAACAATTCGCAGTCCGGAGTACGATATCCCCTTTACCTCTGTCCCGCCCCGGTGTCGTTCCGGGTCGAAGGGTTCCCCGGTTAGTAGTGCCTTGAGAGAATTCCCGGAGATATGGACAGTTGCTGATGAAAATACGATGTATTCAACTTCTGAAAGGAAAAGTACCTCTGAAAGAAAGTCTAATAGAAGAGTTTCGTTATTCCCTGCCTCGATTTCGATGGTCTTCTCAGCGGTTCCCGGACGCGACACCCCGTAGACAATATTCATCATTGCCAGGGCTGTTTCTTCGAAGAGTGAGTTTAGAGAGGGGGATCTCACCCGGAGCCTGACATCGGCGGTATGGTCGAGTTCTTCATAGCTCATATGCAGCTGCCGGAGCCCTCTTCCTGGTCATAGAAAAATGGTACCATCCCCATATCTATTGAATGGAGATACCGCACCTGGTGAACAGAGATAAATATCGTGTAATCCCCGGCCCGGACCTGGAAATCGTTTGACTTTGGTGATTTCATTGAAATTGGAAGGAGTATCGGGCCCCCGCATGATGTACAGATACGGAAATCACATTTGCGTTTATTGATATATGCCAGCACTTCGTCCGTGACCTGTATCTGGTCATGATACGGCGCATCATAAAAATTGGAGTGTATAAAAACCTTCTTAGAGGTAGGATAGTAAGAGTAAAAAGTATGGTGGTATCGGGCACCGCATGCAGTTGTTCTTATACCGGCCCGATGATCCGTGTTACAAGGTCAAAGTATTGCTCTTTCAGTTCATAGACGCTGGTGGTCCCTTCTTTCGTGCGGTTCACATGGAGGATACCAAGCCGCGATGCAACGATGCCAACCATCGCCGCAACGGAATGGTAACTGATAGAAAATTTCTGGTTCAGATATTCAAACATCCGTGGAATCGTAATAGATCTAAGTTTAAGGAACAATCTCAGCATTTCACGCCTTATACCCGTCTTGTCTCTTGAAACATAATTTTTGAGGCGCGTTTCTATGACCTTTTTGATCTCAGCCGTGGCCCTCATACGTGATTACTACCGCC
>JBAXTR010000054.1:0-10635 GCA_037130095.1 Methanomicrobiales archaeon | reverse complement strand
ATGCAGGAGGTGTAGGGCCGATGCCGGTCCTCCTCTCAACGAACCAGGTAGATGGTTACATCGCATGGCAGCCGTACGTATCCGTTGCAACGGTATCAGGTATCGGCCAGCTTGTTACGTATACCAAGGATTTCCCCCCGTTACCGGAATGGAACAACCACCCCTGCTGTGTCCTCACTACCCGTGATGAACTGTATGCCAGTAACCCGGACTTTGTTAATGCCATGGCTGCCCAGACAATCCTTGCCGACCAGTGGATTACCGATCATCCTGACCAGGCAGCTGCCGACATGTCCGGATGGATTATCGGGAACGACACTATCAAGTTTGGTGACCAGTCAGTCCCGGCAATCAGTGTCTTAAAAGATGCAATACCGACGGTCAGGTACACAACTGAACCTACACCGGAATGGATTAACGGGACCGAGAATTTCGTTAATGCTCAGATCAGCCTCGGTTATGTAACCGGCTCACTGAAAAACGCCAGTCCTGAAAACAGGGATGCCCTGTTGTTCAATTTCAAGCCGTACAGGGATGCGAAAAAGATGATCGCTGACAAGAAGATCGTCACCCCGGCCAAACTGAACAAACAGGTCGGGATCGGGTACCTGAAGGGTGATATGCACGGTGGCTCTCTTATTATAGCGGTCAAGGAATGGAAATACTTCAATGACACCTATGGCATTGCAATCAAGCCACGAGACCTCACTGCATCAAAACCGGAAATCTGCGACCTCATTGTCAACGGTGTTCCGGTTGCTGAACTGAAACTTGTTTCGGCAGATGCCGGGCCACAACTGATGCAGATGGAAGCGACAGATATTGTCGGAATGGGTTATGCCGGTGTCCCCCCTGCAATCGGGTCCATTGACAAAGGGTCAGCGATAAAAGTACTGATGCCCATCAACACGGAAGGATCAGGACTTGTTGCGATAAAGGGTTCTCCTGCCCACGACTGGAACAGCTTCATCAGTTACGCCGGACAGCGTTCAGCAAGCGGGAAGCCGCTCAAGATTGCTGCGCCGTCCAAAGGGTCCATCCAGGACGTAATGCTACAATACTCCCTAAAATCAAGTGGTGTGACAGTAAAATTTGTCTGACACCAATCTTTTTTCCCTGGGACCTGTGCCATGACCTGTTCATGTAAACAAGCATACCGATGTTCTGATTTACCTGGTGACCTGTGGCATAGGAACAATTCAGCGAAACATGGGATTTTAATAACCCGCAGCCATGTCCCGGACTTTCCAAAAAGAAGGTTCATCTGGGTTTAGGGAGAAATAGAACTATGCAGATGCTCCCTAAAAACCCGCAGTGGTTGCATGGGATCCAATCCAAATCCTTCCTTTTAAAAATTGCACTTCCAATTATCATTATTATCAGCTGGGTAGTTCTTTCGATAGTCATCGATAACGAATTTATCCTCCCATCGATTGAATCAGTCCTGCTTGTGCTTTCCAGGCCATTTGCCGACATCCTGGGTAGCGGTAGTCTCGTTGGAAATGCGATGGTCAGCCTTGGCAGGGTCCTGATCGGTTTTTTTGTTGCCGCATTGCTCGCGATCCCCCTCGGTATCGGGATGGCCCGGAATGCCAAAGTCCATGATTTCTTTGATTCCACCATACAGGTATTCCGACCGATCCCCCCGCTTGCATGGGTCCCGCTAGCCCTTGCTTGGTTCCGGATTGGCCTTTTGTCCATGGTTTTTATTATCGCGATCGGTGCATTTTTCCCCATCCTCCTCAACACCCTCGACGGGGTAAAAAGTATAAAAAAGACCTGGATTGAAGCCGCTCACACCCTCGGTGCAAAAGAACGGCAGGTCCTCTCCAAAGTGATCCTGCCGGGTGCAGCACCTACCATATGGACCGGCCTCCGGGTCGGGTTCGGCATAGCCTGGATGTGTGTCGTCGCAGCGGAAATGATGCCAGGGACCAATTCAGGAATTGGTTATCTCATTATTACTTCCTATAACTGGGGACAGGTACAGGTGATTATCGCCGGTATTATTGTTATCGGCCTGATCGGGCTTGGGATTGATTACCTGTTCAAAATCGTTGAGAGGAAAAAATTCATGTGGCGGGAGCTTGACAGATGACCCTGATTATTGAAAACCTCAGCAAAGAATTCGAACAGAGGGATGTCTCCTCCCCTGCCCTTGTCTCCATAAACCTCGAAGTCCAGGAACAGGAATTCACCTGTGTCCTTGGACCTTCCGGGTGTGGGAAGACGACACTCCTCCGCATTATAGCGGGTCTTGAGAAAGCTACCTCGGGGAAGGTCATTATCGGTGGAGAAATTGTAACAGAGCCGACCCCGCGTCTGGCAATGATATTCCAGGACTACTCATTGTTTCCCTGGCGGACGGTGCTCGACAATATCGCATTCGGACTTGAGATGAAGGGGATCGATGAAATTGAACGTCATCGGGTTGCCTCCCGTTATCTCGACCTGATCGGGCTGTGCGGGTTTGGAAAAAATTACCCGTATGAACTATCGGGAGGGATGCGCCAGCGCGTCGCCGTAGCACGGGCGCTTGCCATCGACCCTTCAGTCCTGCTCATGGATGAACCGTTCGGGGCGCTTGATGCACAGACCCGGAACATGCTCCAGAAGCAATTACTCGAAATATGGGATAAAACCAAGAAAACAATCCTTTTTGTAACACATAGCGTGGATGAGGCGGTTTTCATGGCTGACAGGATTGTCGTGCTCACCAGCAGGCCTGGAACGATTAAAGAAGTCGTAACAATCGATCTTCCGCGGCCACGAGACCGTACAAGCCAGGACTTTGCAAGTGTCCGCCGTTATGTACTGGGCCTGATAGATGAGCAGCTGCCCATCCAGTAAGATTTAATAGCAAATATCTCCTTTTTATAAAGAACGAATAGATCAAAGGAGTTCTGAGCTATGGTACGAAAACCGGGAAAGATGTATAGGAATATTTCAAAGAGGGCATATACCCGCCGTAAATACATGGGTGGTGTGCCGGGAAGTAAAATTGTCCAGTTCGAAATGGGAAATCTTTCATCGGAGTTTCCGCTGGAAACACACCTTATCATAAATGAGGCTTGTCAGATCAGGCATACAGCACTGGAAGCAGCCCGTATCGCAGTTAACAGGCGCCTGATGAAGGAAGTTGGGAGGATGAACTTCCACTTCAAAATCCGTGTTTACCCACACCACGTGCTCCGTGAAAACAAACAGGCAACCGGTGCAGGTGCGGACAGGGTATCAGAAGGGATGCGGCTTTCCTTTGGAAAAGCAGTAGGGACCGCAGCGCGCGTTGATTCGAAACAGAAAATTTTCACTGTATACACGACACTCCAGTACGTGGACAAGGTGAAGGATGCACTCCGGCACGGTGGCTACAAGCTCCCATCCCCGACGCATATCATCATCGAACAATAAATGAACCGTCGATGATTAATCAGATTAATAACATTTCTTTTTAACTGATTTTCGGGATTATTTTTCCTGGACCTTTTTCTTATTATCCGTAACGGGCTAATAATCAAAGGGACTTTCAAGACAGCACGATGATGCCCATAAGCAGGGGACAAAAATAACTAGATCACGGGTTGAGAGAACATCACCCTAGACTGTGTCCGGCTGGTCTGAATCTATTACTTCATCCACGTAAGTCGTTAACTGGCTGAGTACATCCGGGTCTATCCCTTTTTCAACTATTAAAAAAATTCCTGATAAATTCTGTATCCGTAATTTATTGGTAATAAAGTGGATGAACTTTGTAATGTTATGAGATGGGATGTAAATAAGCATTGAATTGATGGAATCAAGAAGTAGGCAGGTCTTTTTCCCTTCGAGATCTTTTATTGACTCAATAATTGCAATGCCCATATCTGTCAGGTTTCCCGGGTTACTGATATACCGGCAGTTTTTCATCGGGGGTATATTGGTGCCCCCAGCATACTTTGTAACAGCATCGACAAAATAGATCTTTTCATCAGGTATCCCGTTTTTTTCATAATTCTTTTTCAGGATACCTGCAATCTGGTTCGTAGTCACCACGATAATATAATAATCCTTGTCAATCGCGGCTTGTATCACCTCGATATTTTTATTCCTGATCCCGGTAGCTGAAGCGAGGACGATAAAAAGCTCATTTTCCTGCGTGTCCTTCAGGGAAAAAACCATGTAACTATCTCCTACTCCGTCAGGAACTTTTTCGAAGCAGGTGATAGCTCACCAAATCCATCAACAATTGTCTTGTTAAGGTCGCGGAGATTCACCTGGATCTGTTCCATGTTCTTTGCCTGGAGCATGAGTTGTGAAACAATTTCTTCCTGGTTGAAATCTCCCCGCATGATGCCTTCTCCCAGCAGCGCAATATTCAGCCCGACTACCTCAACCGGGTTTTTCAGACGCATTGCTGCCTCCTTGATATAGCCAATGTAACGTTCATTTGTCTCTTTTAAGAGTAACTCTGCCTTCTTGCGTTCGGTAATATCCATAAAACTTTCAAGGAGATGGTTCCGGCCGTTCAGGTACATCGGGGTGACGGTTTTTATTATCGGTATCTTCTCACCATTTCCCGAGAGAAGGACACGTTCTGTATTATCAATTTCATTACCAAGGTCCGTAATGGGGCATTTTCCTGTATCTGCCGGACAAATAAAATTATGGCATACCTTACCGATGATCTCTTCAGCAGGCAACCCGATCAACTTTATTGCAACAGGATTGGCTTCGACGATGTTATGGGTAACCGGGTCAACGATTACAATACCGGTTTGTATCGAATCGAAAATGACTTTTAATTTCCCTTCGCTTTCGGAAAGAAGCTCTTTTTCCCGGACCAGCTGGTTGCGGGATCCCTCAAGCTCCTCAGACAGGATGGCAACAAGAAGCGTGACAATTACGAACATTGCCCCTCTCAGGGCCGGTGCCCAGATAGACTCTCCTGCGATGAAATATCCGACAGCGATATGTGCGATGGCAAGAATAAACGCGAGGACAACCGCTTTTTTCTGGTACCATATCGCCGCAAGAACCAGCAGGACGTAAAAGAAATGGGTATACCCTATTGAAACCCCAAGATCAATGTGCATAAGGATTTCAAGGCTGATACAGATTATCGCCAGAACAATGAGTGTCAGGATTTTAACTCTGTTATCAGTGAACGAAGTAGAAAAACCGGCCATAAACTCTCTCCTGATTTCTCATTTATTTTTAAAGGCATTACTTTTTTCCCAACCCCAGAAAACATATCCTCGGCGATGTTTCCGATTTCAGGGTAAACCGCCAGGATAGCAATGTGGTAGCAAGTATTTCTGGTAGTTATCGCGATACCCGGGAACGTCATCTGATCCGGAAAAATCCGAAGAAATAATCCGGATATCTATTTTCAAGAAAAATTATATCTGTATTCAATATTTCCCTGCTCTATTTCTTTTTTTTAATTTGATGATATATCTGTCATGCTTATACGGGCATAACCGGTTAAGAGCCTCCTAACGTTCGATGGAAACCGGACTTCATAAAAATCAGGAAAGTGTTTTTCATTATCTTCTACCCTTGCCTATCAAAATAAGAAAATGCCTGTTAATGAGTCCCTGTAATAACCTGTATGTTCCGGAATTCATAAACTAGTTATTTAAGCATAACGAATATGCCTTATATAATCTGGTATTCGTGGAGAGAAAAAACAAAAAGGGAAATATTATGATATCTGTTTTGCTCGTGGATGATGATCCTGCCCTGTTGGAAATTACCCGTATCTATCTTACAAAAAACAAGGAGATGGTACTTGATACGGCACAGTCTGCGGGAGAAGCGCTTGAAAAGCTGAAAAAAGAGACCTATGATGTGATCGTTTCTGATTATGATATGCCTGTACAAACGGGTATTGAATTTTTAAAAACACTCAGGTTATCAGGAGATCTTACACCATTCATCATCTTCACCGGGAAGGGGCAGGAACAGGTGGCGATGGACGCGATCAACAATGGTGCCGATTTCTACCTGATACGTGCCGGTGACCCGAAAAATGAATTTATCGCCCTGACCCACAAGATACGAAAAGCAGTTGAGCAGCGGCACGCGGATCTGGCGATCAAGGAATCAGAAGAACGGCTGCGAAAACTCCTCTATTCTCTCCCCTCC
Source organism: Methanomicrobiales archaeon (assembly GCA_037130095.1). Lineage (GTDB taxonomy): Archaea > Halobacteriota > Methanomicrobia > Methanomicrobiales > Methanospirillaceae > CAIKOD01. The sequence continues at coordinate 4,509 of JBAXTR010000054.1, read as the reverse complement.
GGTGTCCTGGTTATTGATTCTGAAACTCATGTCATATTGCAGGCAAACCCGGCCGCACTTCTCATGATGGGTGCAAAGGAACAGGATATTTTAGGTAAGCGCTGCTTTAGTCTCGTATGTCCATCAGAAGAAAATCAATGCCCGATTACTGATCTCGGGCAGAAATTTGACAGTATTGAACGCCTCCTGGTACGAAAAGACGGGGCCGGAATACCTGTCTTAAAAAGCGTTGCACGGATTACGCTCGGGAAACGGCCGGTACTCGTGGAGAGCTTCATTGACCTTTCCGAACAGAAGAAAGTTGAACGTGAACTCCACGAAAGCAGGGAAAAATACCGGACACTGGTGGAAGAGATCCACGATATGATCTGGTTAATCGATGCGAAGGGCTTGTTCAAGTACGTGAGCCCTCGGAGCATCACCCTGCTTGGTTATCACCCGGAAGAGCTGATTGGCCATTCGCCCTCTGAGTTCATCTCGTTTGAGGATGCGAACTACGTACGCGATATCTTTACCAAAAATTTCCAGGAACATAAGGAACTTCACCTTATTGAGACCCATGCCCGAACGAAGGATGGCAGGTTAATAATCCTGGAATCGAGTGCGATCCCTTACTATTCGAAGAGTGGGGCCCTTCTCGGGTACCGCGGTGTAAGCCGTGATATCACGGATATCAAGAAAGGTGAGGAGGTCCAGGCCCTGCTCGCCGCAATTGTGACCTCTTCGGACGATGCGGTCACCAGCGAGGACTTACACCACATTATTACCTCCTGGAACACGGGTGCCGAACATATGTATGGATATTCCCGGGAAGAAATGATCGGCACGAATTCCCATAAAATGGTACCGGAAGAAGAAATGGGGGCACTTCATGACATTCTTCAGCAGGTTATCAACGGGGAACATGTCGAACATTTCAATACATTCCGCATCAGGAAAGACGGGAAGCGTGTTGAAATTTCCCTTTCCCTTTCACCCATCCTGGACCACAGGGGCCAGATTGCCGGGGTAGCTAAAATTGCCCGGGACCTCACGAAACAACGTGAGACGGAGAAAGCCCTGCTTGCGTACATAACCGAGACTGCGATGCGGTTAAAGAACCCTGTTGAATTGATCGGTGACCGCCTGGCAGACATCCGGGAGCAGGTCAAGGCAGGAGATGCGACTCCCGATGAGCTCCTCCTCCAGCTCCAGATCCAGATAAAAAATACTGAACAGATTGTATCGAACCTCCGTGAACTCAACATGGCAATCTCCACGGGTTTTACCAACATTCCTGAAGCATACCAGAAATACCTGAAACGTTAGGGCAACCATGGGATTTTCTGCCGAAACGCTGAACGAGAACCGGATCGTACTGCTCCTTGCGGACTCACGCAGGCTGAAACAGACGAATACGGCGGTGATCAAGGAGCTGACGAGCAACGGCTACAGTGTAATGCTCATATCGGTCACGCTCCCGAACATTGTGATCCGGCGGACATATGAAGCGGCAGGAATTGACATGAAGAAAGTGTTTGTTGTCGATGCAGTGACCAAATACTCAGGCGGCCCGACAGTACCGGATGATCTTCACTGCAGGTATATCTCGAACCCGGGAAACCTTACCGATATCGGGATCGTAATCACAGAGGGACTGAAAACCCTTCCGGGAGATAAGAATTGCCTCTTCGTGGATGATATTTCAACGATGCTCCTCTATTCTCCCTCGGTCACCATCTCCAAGTTTATCCATTTTATTACCAACAAGCTCAGGTTATTCGATGTGGCTGGGGTGTTCCTCGCGGTCGAGAGAGGGCTTGACCCGGCCCTCCTCACGCAGATTTCGACATTTGCGGATTTGGTTGAAACGGTTGATGAGGCTGATGGGACGAAAAATTCCGGGTAATGATTGTTTGGGCAGACAGGGATTGTGTCCTCAATTAACCAAAAAAGTTGATGACCATGGCCACCGTATATGCATGAAAAGGAGTGAATCTTGCAATGGGGAATTACAAGCACAATGAAATAATTTTTATCGTGGAAGAATCACAGGAAGGAGGTTATGAGGCACGATCATTAAATCATTCCATCTTCACAGAAGCGGATACCTATGAAGAACTAAAAGAGATGATCCATGATGCAGTATCCTGTCATTTCAAACCCGAGGACCTGCCCTGTCTTATCAGGCTTCACCAGGTAAAAGAAGAACTGATGGCTGTATGAAACTGCCCAGGCATGTTGATGGCGATGAACTTGCCCACCTTCTTTCCCGGTATGGATAACCATGTCGTCCATCAGACTGGCAGCCATCAACGTCTTTCCGCGGTCATTGCCGGGAAAACACATGACCTTACGATTCCCTCCATAAACCTTTGCGTGTTGGCACATTACATAGAATACTCAAAGATGTTGCTGATCAGCATCAGATAATCCGTGAACAGATAATAGCAAAATTGTTTGGATAATTATGATATGTAGGGGATTCCTGATTTCGGCACTGTCACAGAACAGATCCTATAATTACTTGATTGTGTCATATCATTAGCTATGACCCATTTTTTACCACGTGGTTCTCATTGACTCATGTGCGAAGAAGGGGTGATTTGCATGTCTTCCCCCCATTGAAACACCCCTTTGTTTGGGATATCCAAGCCTTAAACGCAGGTCCTGGTATTATCATTTGCGGACTGGTCTGCTCACGTTGTTGAAAGGTAGGTAAAATATCCACCTACTGTGACGAACCATAAAACCTTCCAGCAATCATGTGAACCACCCAGACTTTCAGACCGTGAACGGGTATTGACCAATGACCATTTTTGCATTCTTGATATCCGATATTACCAGGCGCCAGTTTCCTTTCTGGAGAGATGTAAGATTACTGGCTGAGTAGATCCGGTCTTTATTATTTACTATACGATAATCCCCGGTATTTTCATCAAGGAAAATATAGAATGCCTGTCCCTTCCCTATATCCTCCCCGGTCAGCCATGGATTAATAGGAGTTACCACCTGGTGATTTACGCCATCAGGTCCCACGAGTTGGAATGTGGTATTCAGTAACGGGGTAGTATTCACCGCACCCTGGCCTAGCCTTAAATTATCCCCTGCCATCTGGTATACCGTCAGATACGCAGAATTATTAACCGGACCACTGCTGTGCCCATCCCTGCCAACCTCCACCTTAAACGGGGCAAAGGTCGATTCCGGGATAGCTTTTCCAACAAGTCCCAGTGTTAAGGCGGCAATAACGCCAGCTAACGCGATGACCAGCGCAATAATTAGGATGGTCCCGATTATTTCGCTGACTGCATTATCATTTTTCACGAGTGTTCCCCTGCAATAAGGTCTGCATATCCTGTAATAAATCAGTGGTATCTGGGGAGGTGGATAGGAAAAATCTGAAAAGCCCTGTAAGGAGGCTCCCGTGATTTTTTTTAGTAGGTTAATCTATCCGGTCTACGCGGTCACGGTAATGTAATTTGTCCGTGTGAATGTATCGCTACCGGTCCTATTTCTCACGGTCAGGGAGACATCGAATGTTCCTGTTTTTGTATAGATTTTCAGAGGGTTCTGCTCAGTGCTGTTTGAACCGCTTCCAAACTGCCAGAGCCACCAGTTGACGGGCCCTGTTGATTCGTCCGTGAATTGCACGGTAAGATTTTTCTTACCTGATGTCGGGGTGGCGCTAAACCCCGCTTTCACAGGACCGGTCGCGTTTGCATAAGGGCCATGTCCTGTGTCGTAGGTTAGCGTGCTAGTCCCACCGGATGCATTTGTGACAGTCAGCGTGATGATCTTCCATCCAATCCTTCTGAAGGTAAACGATGGGTTTTGCAGAGTCGAGGTACCTTCATCGTGGAATATCCATGACCACGAGGTCACCGGCCCGGTGGAGTGGTCAGTAAACTGTACGGTGAACGGGATGTCCCCTGTCGGTGGAGACCAGGAGAAGGCAGCTTTCACCGGTGCTGTTGCAATAACATAATCTGCCTTTGATTTAGTGTCATTTCCGCCCGCATTAGTAACTTTTAATGACACTGCGTAGGTACCAAGGGAAGCATAGGTATGTTTCGGGTTCTGCTGGGCAGAGTTCCCGCCATCACCAAAATTCCAGTTCCATGTCGCCGGGGATCCGGTCGAGGTATCATTGAACTGAACTGTAAGTGGTACATTGCCAATAAGGGGAGTCCCGATAAAATTTGAAACTGGGGGTGATACAGGTTGCGATCCCCCGATAGATGTGCTCCACTTGGCAATGAGGAGGTGCGAATTCTCGTCCACAAGACGTACACCTAATGTTCCAGAAGGGAACGACAGAATTGCAGGTGATGATAAGTCTGAAAGATTGTTGGTAGTATAGAAGCCGCTGTTAGTTTTGAATACGTAGAGGGTGTCTCCAGGGCGGAACTGGTTTGTTTGAGAGAGCGGAATTGCCCGGGAGCTCCCTGTGGACGAATCGATGTATACACCCATTACATATTGTCCCTGGCCACTCATGTTCAGGTTTGCGGTATCCCCCCCTCTGTT
>JBAXTR010000053.1:0-10659 GCA_037130095.1 Methanomicrobiales archaeon | reverse complement strand
TGATTACAAGTCAGCCGCTCTGCCAACTAAGCCACTGAGGCGCCATATTAAATTGACATTGGTCGGTAAAAAAGGTGGTGCCTTCAGGCATGTAGGAGACACGGAATTCCCGGGTTTTTCACCGTGGCCATACCGGTTCGCCATCGTACATGATCCGGGTAATCCGGTGATAGGGAATGGGTGTTGTTCCAAAGGGAGACTCCCGCTCGAAATAATAGGCATCAAGTTTTACAATCTGTCCGCCGGTCACACAGGAACGATCATTTTGTGCCCCGCGGTCAATATAACAGACTTCAACGAGGTCGAATGAGTACCGCTGGTCATGGAAATATTTCAGGAGCAGGGTATGACTCGTCCTCATCGTTACTCACGTCCCGGTGTATATGGTACCCTAACCTCCACGTACCGGCAGATAATGAAATCGGGGGTCACCACCCCGGTTGGAAGAAACCTGACGGGTCCGGCCAGAAGAAACACCTTTTTCAGAACATCTGACAAATCACCTGAACATGAGACCATTCATCGCCCTGCCGGGAATACTCCTCGTTATTGCCATCCTCTTCACCGGCTGCACGTCCGAAAAGCCAGGTGGATTACCGCTGCCTACGCCAATCGACACCACACCCATCGTACACCCGGTAACAACCCCGGTAACCTCTTCCGCAACAGGTACCGTTATTCCACTTACAACGCCAGGTCAGGTGAACATTTCAATTCTGGCATCGCCTCAAAAGTACAGCCCCCTGATGTCCTCCACGGTCGGGATCGGTCTGACCCCGCAGTATACCGGGTCCGGCCCGGTAGTATACAGCTGGAATACCAGCTATGGCCATTTTGTCAGTTGGAATGCCCCGGACTGGAACGTCAGCCAGCATGGCGATAGCATCGATACCACCAATGCGACGATATACTGGACGTACTCTCCTGAAGATATGGGAAAAGTAAAACCGCCTGTTACCATCCGCCTCATCATAAAAACACCCCCGCGGACCCATGGCGGGAACGGGACCATCGCCTGGAAAGACCTCCATATCCCCTGGGAAAATACCGATACCGCTGTGGTCACCCCGGAACAGGCACAACCACCATCACTCCCCGCGACAATCCGGCAGGTCGATCATCTCATGGTCCAGGTACCTCAACCGGACCGGGTCCACCGTCTATTCAGTGAAGACCTCGGGCTTCCCGTTGCCTGGCCGATGGTCAATTATGGACCATTTTCAACCGGAGGGGTATCATTTGGGAATGTGAACATGGAAATCCTGAACAGCTCGGATGAGATGAAACAGCAGGGCCTGATCCCCAAGGGTAACGGGATCGTCGGGGTTGCCTTCCAGCCGATAGAACCCGTTGGGCAGACCGCAAAGGCACTCGATGCACACCAGGTCACTCATGGCACCATTACACCGTTCAACATAACACAGAACGGGACACCGTCAACGCTCTGGTACAACCTCGAGCTCAACGAGGTACTTCCCGGTTCCATGATTTTTTATTGCGAATATACCTTCAACCAGACGGGGTTTCGCCAGCGGATGGAACAATCGCTGGCCTCAGGAAATGGCGGGGCTCTCGGCATAACCCGGATGAAGGAGATCACCATTGAATATGCAGACCCGGCAGTACTTGAAAAATGGCAGATGTTGCTACCCGAAGCGGCAGGCGGGATACCTGAACGAAGGGATGGGGGAGACGGGGTAACAGTCCACCTGAAAAAATCCGACCGGGATGCAATCTCGTCCATCACGCTGCAGGTTACGTCCCTGGAACAGGCAAAATCGGTCCTTGCAGAGAAGGGGTTATTGGGACCAGAAACCGACGGGAAAATCTCAATGAATCCCGACGCAATAGAAGGACTGCGGGTTTTTGTAACCGGATAGGGTATATCTCACACAAACCTCCCTTTCGAGAAGGCCCCCAACAAAATACATTTCATCCAGAGTCTGCCATCGGGTAAAGGAAAGATACCGGTACTTGTCATCCTTCTCGTACCACTGGTTCCGCATATCACTGCAGGTTGCGTGAATATAACAGCAGACGCCAGGGAATGAAATACAAATGGGAATACCGACCACATTTTTATTAATCACCGGGTTCCATCCAGATAGTGATTATTTCCATGCCAGAATTACCGGTTGAAGTATCGGGTCGTGCCCTGATTATTGACCAGAATGGTCGTGTTCTCGTCCTGAAGCGGTCTGATGACTCCAGTAGTAACCCAGGTAAATGGGAATTGCCCGGGGGCAAACCGAACAAGGGAGAATCATTTGAAGAAAGTTTAAGGCGGGAAGTCCTCGAAGAGACAGGGTTTTCAATAGATATCCGGCAGTCTGCAGGAACGGCTGACCAGCTGGTGTCAGGGTACCACGTTGTCCACGTAGTAATGGTTGCCTCGATCAGGTCCGGGGGCCTTGCAATCAGTGATGAACACTCGGCGTTCCAGTGGGTGGAAATGCAGGAACTGGGGAGCCTGGATAAAGCAGACTGGTTTTCCCAGTACTACTTGGTCTATCTCCGCGGCCCTGACCAGGTACCGGATTCGTGAGATGGAATGACACCCCGGATATTAAAAGGGTCCTGTCCATTTCATTTACCCGGTAGGTAATGACCTGATCCAGTCATCGGTCGTCATCACCCGGGAGAACCGCATCTGCTGGGTAATGAGAATTGCTCGGTGGAGATCGGTATCACTGATGGTCCCGGCGGCGTTGGACACCGACAATGTACCGGTGGCATCTGAAAGGAAATTCACGGCATAACCGCGGTGAAATGCCTGCCGTGCCGTCGTATCGCAGCACATCTGGGTCATATAACCGGCAATGGTTACCGTTGTGATATGCTGCTCATCAAGCCACTTCTGAAGACCGGTCCCGGTAAAGCTCCCTGGCAGGTGTTTTTCAACGAGGATATCGTAATGGCGGGACCTGATCTCGTCGTGAAGTTCCCATTCGTGCGTGCCCTTTCGGAATGTCGCTGATCCAGGAGGACTGGTATGCTGGATTACCGCGACCGGCACCCGGGACTCATATGCTCGCTCCATGGCTTTTTGTATATACAGAAGACTTCCCGTTGGAAACGTCACCGGAAGTTTCCCGCTGAAATACTCGTTCTGGACGTCAATGGCCAGTAATACCTGCTTCATCGCATGTTCTCCCCTCTGTCTCTTCTGGACATGAGATCACAAATTTCCCCCGCACGTAACGGTCGGGTTACCAGTCCTTCTTCATCGCTTCGGTTTTTTTATCCTTCGGCATCAGTTCAATGGCGTAGCGGAGTGCCGTCCTGGGCATGACCTTCCTGTTTTTCATCACGTACTCAAACACTTCCGCCTGGTGCTTCCGGCTCGCTTCCTTGAGCAGCCAGCCATAGCCTTTCTGCACCAGGTCATCGCTATCGGTGAGCAGCAGGTCTGCAATCCCGATTGCCTCATCCAGGAATTTTCCATGCTTCGCCGGGACAATCAGAGAGACCGCCGCTGCCCGCCGCATCCAGCGGTTTCCGGAAAGGGTCCAGCTTTTCAGTTCCTTCACATACTCAGGGTACTGATCGATAAAATCACCCATGGTATGGTTGCAGAAACCATCGCAGGAGGCCCAGTTGGAAATATAGGTGTCAACCCAGTGCCGGAACCGGGTAAAGTCCCCGGGTTCGTACCGCCCGGACAGGGCATGAGCCCAGTTCGAAACAATAAATGACTCCTCCAGGTAGCCGGATTTATACAACTCCTCGCAAAGTCCGAAGATTTCCGGTTTAGGTCGCCCTTTCACCTCTTTCCAATACTTTTTTGCAATCGCCATCACGGTGGCGGTCTTCATCCCGTAGCACGTGATCTCCTCCCTGAAAAACCGGAGCGAGGACTTCCTGATTTCCGGGTCTGCATGCCCTTCCAGTTCTTGCCTGATCTGTGCGATGACCGGGTCCATGCAGGAAGGTTAGAATGGATCAGGGATAAGGATGTGGCGTGCAAGAAGGGGGGAACACGGTAATCTCCGCGATCTCATTCATTACAAAATGATGAATATCACGATCGCACCCCGCGAACCCAATGCTTTAACGATGCCAGGGGATGACAGTATGATGTTAGAAATGGACGAGATTACAATAGTTGACATTCCCTCACAGAAGGTCCTCGGTATAACAAAGACCGGAAGCTACCAGTTGATCCCTGAGCTGCTGATGAAGGTCATCGGGTATATCGGGACAGAGAAGATAACTATTACCGGACCTCCTGTGTTCCTCTGCCACGAGACCTTACCGGAATCGGTAACGGTAGCAAACGAAACGGGCACAGCCGTTGTTGAAGTAGCATGGCCGGTCGCCGGCACGGTAAGGGGCAGCCAGGATATCAGGGCCTATGAACTGCCGGGTGGGAAGATGGTGCATGCAGTCCATTTCGGTCCCTACGCTGAATGTGAACCGAAGTACATCCGGCTTTTTGCCTGGATCAGAGAAAAAGGGCTTACCATAGACAGACCAATCCGGGAAGTATACCCCAATGATCCGCGTGAAGTAAAACCCGAAGAGATCATCACGGAGATTTACGTTCCGGTCGCGTAAACCGGAACGACAACGATCACCATTGGTAATAACGGGGATGGATTGCATGAAAAAAAACAATACTATCATTGTTACGAAAGAGAAACGGGACGAAATGGTCACTGCAATAAAGAATTATTTTATTACAGAACGGGAAGAGGAAATCGGGGACCTGGCTGCAGGTCTGCTGTTTGACTTTATCACAGAGAAACTGGCACCTGAGTTTTATAACCAGGGAGTTCATGACTCCTACAGGTATATGGAAGACTCGGTTGAAGATTTATTATCAATCCAAAAATATTGACAGGTACCTGAGGGTCCCAAACATATGGCCCCCGGTCTGTCAGGAGTATCCAGGTATGCACGAGATCTGCCCACACTGCGGTAAGGTATCAAACGAGGATTCTCCCCGGTTCTGCAGCGGATGCGGCGCACGGATGGACGGGAGCACCCCGGCCGGGTACCCGGGGTTTCCTGCCCTGCAACGGCCGCAGAAGAACCAGACGACCGCCGGGTTCTGCTCTACATGTCTTCCCGGTCTCGGGCAGGTATACAATGGCGAAACAGGAAAAGGGTTTGCCATCTTTCTTTTTACCATTATTGGACTAGTCATTTTCATAGTCCCCGGCCTTATCATCTGGCTCTATGCAATGTACGATGCGTATAACGTTTCAGGAAAGATGAACACCGGGGAGGTCCCGTTCCGTGAGACCCGGATACTCCATATGATCCTGTTTATTGTGCTTGCCATGATTGTGATCGTTATCGCGCTCGTAATAATCATCGCGATGGTGATGGCGGCCCTGATGGAGCAGCTTCGCCCGCTTGGCATCACTGATATCAACCAGATTTTTGATACCGGCGGAATTTTCTGATTACGCCACAAGAGAGTGCCGGACCAGTCCGGGAATGATTACATAACATTTTTTTCACTCATCACAAGCGATATCAGGTTTGAACCGGTCATGTACCTATGGATTTCCCTGACAAAAAATGGCTGTTCCTCATCGGATTGATAATTGTCACCAGCCTTGTTTTGTTGGGCGGAATTATGTCGCCAAAAGAAGGATCGGTCTCAAATCTCTACATTATTCCTGCTGGCGTTTTTAATCCGGGTTCATTGTTACCATCATCGCATCCAGCACCCCTGCCAGTGAATACGACACCTGCCGGGATAGTAACAACGGCGACACCCCCGGTAAGCCCGTCTGTCCCGGGACCTGCAACTATGGTACCGGTGACGACAGGAACCCTGCCGGTTATCACACCGACCAACAGGTCCACCCTGAATGTATTGCGGGGAGAACCGTTTACCATTAACGGAACGGTGGACAACCTTAGATAAAAAATGTGCAGGTCTGGCTGCTGAATGGCACTATCTCGACAACAATAATCCCTGTTCTGCCGGACGGAACATTCACGGTGACCCTGGACTCCCGTGAGACTGACGCACTGGCCCGGACATTTTCCTCTGCGGTGCTTGTACAGTACCCCAGGGTCCCGGATCATTTTGCGGTCAGCTGGGACACGAAACGCCATGAAGCGGTCGAGACGGAAAACGGGCGGACAACCCCGGTCCTGGCTCACATAAATGATCCGGGACTGTATCCCACCACCCAGGTGGACTATCTCGGACAGGAATAACTGCGGCCGGCGATTCAGGAGTAATATATTTCCTCAAAGGGGTAGACGGCTGGATCACAATCGATCCAGTCAGTCCTGTCAAGCCAGGGAAGTTGGTCGTCCGTGGCAACACGACCCTTCCGGTAGGGACTCCGTTTTCGATCTCGGTAGGAACGGTGAATATGCATCCAACACCAAAAAATTATGACTGGTCGCATGAGCTAGCTGACGAAGGGATCACTCTCGTGGATCACGGTCCCTTTGGTGTCAACCGTTACTCCGTTATCATCGATACGTCCCGCCTCAATACAGGCAAATACCAGGTCAGTGTCGAATCACGCGACGAAACCCTCCAGGCAAATGCCAATAGTATCGTCGAACTGGTCGCTAAAATTCCCACTAACCCGGGAGCTGGGAACTACATTGACTGGTCCCGCCTTACCCTACCGGAGCTCGTGGTGAAAGGATCACTTACCCCGGTCATGTTAGAGGGGGAATGGAAGATTGTTCCACCCGGGACAGGTGTAACCAATAACGAAGTGTCATACGGTTCGATCATTGACTGCACCCCGGATGGGATCTGCAGGATCTTTAACCAGGCCGGTGTCCAGACCCTTGCGGTTTACAATTCAGATGAAGCCCGCATCATGGGAGTTCCGAACGGTGCAATGATAGACTCCGGAACGGTAGGAAATGTCACCTTCATCAGATTAAATGGCGACGTGGTCCTGACAAAAATCGACGAATACTCACAGGAGTCCTAAAAATAAGTTTGGAAGGGATGAGAGGTAGTGGCAACTCCAGCCATTTTTTATGTCAACACGGAGCGTGAATAATTATGGACCAGAAACTGATCTCGGATATTGTTGAACAGGGTGCCGTTCTCTTTCCTGGTTTCGAAACCGATATTGCAGAAATACCCTGGACCCCGCACCAGAGATGGGAAGGAGTCTTCTTAAAAGACCTCGTGACCGGAAAAGAGACGGATGGAAATTTCAGTTACCACCTTGTCAGGATAACAGCCGATTGCGAGGTAGGGGACCATGATCACAAGACCCAGTGGGAATGGAACCTGATTATCAGTGGAAACGGGGTCTTTGTCCTCGGGGACAAGGAAGTAACGATCATGCCGGGCCAGTCATTTGTTGCACCGCCGGGAATCCATCATATCGTGAGTGCGGGTGATGAAGAGCTCCTGGTACTGGCAATTTTTACCCCGGCCCTGGTTTGATGCGGATTGAATAATATCCTCCATCGCCGGGGTAATTCCCAATAATAATCCTTTTCTTCTGCTGAAAATGCCCGGAAAGCAACGTACGCGGTTAAGGCAGAGCAATCTGATACAATCGCGGTCATCATTGATCCCGGGAATATAACCGGGAACCATTGAGTATTGGTATACCCAAAAAAATAAGCGGGACTGCTCCCTTTATTTCAGTAGAGAAACGGGCAGGAGACCTCATGTTCGCCGGATTATTTATCATCGGTATCCTCATCATCGTCGTCATTATCATTGCTCTGGCGTGGCGGTTTGCATCACGCCGGTACACACTTCCCTGCCCGGTCTGGATGAGTGGAATGCTGGATTCCCCGTTTTCCGGGGAGATGAGTGCACGTACACGGAACACAATCCGGCGCCTTGAACTCAGGCCCGGTATGAATGTACTGGATGCGGGTTGTGGGCCGGGACGGCTCACGATACCCATTGCCAGGACCGTAGGCCCGGATGGCGAAGTAACAGCGATCGATATCCAGGAGGGAATGCTTCGCGAGGCACAGAAACGGGCCCATGAGGCAAACCTCCATAATATCCGTTTTCTTCAGATAGGGGCAGGGGAAGGAAAAGTAAAACGAAACCACTATGACCGGGCCATGATGGTGACCGTGCTGGGTGAGATCCCGGACCGTAAAGCGGCACTTGAGGATATTTTTGGAGCATTGAAGCCAGGGGGTTTCCTGGTAATCGAAGAGACGGCCAGGGACCCCCATTTCCAGGCCCGGGGCACAGTCCGGGAGCTTGCGGGCGATGCAGGTTTTATTGAAACGGCATTCTCAGGAGGTCGTTTTTCCTTCGCCATCACCCTTGAAAAACCTCCCGGCACCTGATAGTTCCCGGATACCCGGAAAAAAAGGAATTACTTGCCCTGGAACTCCTTCCCGGCAGAAAATGCCCTGCCGACCCGTTTGCCAACGCCAAAATACGTAAGCTGGCCGTACACAATCGGGTTGATCTTTTCGATATCCGGTTTTCCATCAGTCAGGCAGGACGCATCCGCATGGATCTCCATAACCTCACCAATATATAACAGGTGACTCCCGCACTCGACAGACCTGAACAGCTTGCATTCGATGGTAACCGGGCACTCTTCGGCCATTGGTGCCGTCTTAAGTTTCCCGTAAAACGACCGGAAAACCCCGGTCTTATCTTCATGTGCACCAGAGACCAGTCCGCAGTGGTCGGTTTCGACGACCTGGTTTTCAGACGGTACATTCAGGCTGAACGTCTTGTTCTCCTCGATACCGATCGCCGTATAACGTGCCTTGTTGATCGCAACGCAGACCATCGGTGGCGCCATACAGGCGACCGTTGCCCATGCTGCAGTCATATAATTAGGCTTTCCTTTCACGTTTACCCCTACAAGCAGGGTGGGCATGACACTCATGTACGGCATCGGGCCAAGCGTAACCTTTTCCATCTTATTCTCTCCGGGGTATGGTTTGTGGAGTGAGACGTTTAATGGTATCTTCGCGGGGGCCCTGGAACTCTCCATTTCCAGGCTTGAACTGATGCACCTGGACGACTTGCCGCATATGATACGATGCTCTTTCCGGTTACAGGCAAAAAATGTCCCATAATTATACTGCCGCTAATACCCGGGATACAAGTGAACACCCCTTTTTCCCGCGAGTTATCGCCATGGCAGATCCTGTTGAAGTTCAGCAACCACGGGATTATGGTGCATTAAAGGTTTTGGGGTGTAGAGAGGGTCAATAGCAAATTATAATAGTTCATTAATGAGTCTATTTCACTATGCAGGGAACGGGCTGCTGCGAGAATTATCCTGCCGTGATTGTTGTCCTATCAAATCTTGTATCGCTCCTGATTTACGCGATCGGGGCATATATCCTGTACCGGTTCAGTCTCATCTGGGCAATCATTTATCTGACGTTCATCCTTCTCCTTGAATTCCGGCTCCTTTCCCGCCATTGCACAGACTGTTATTATTACGGTAAAACCTGTGCTTTGGTAAAGGATATCTCAGTTCCCTGATGTTCCCCAGGGGCCGGCCGGAGCGGTTTAACCAGAAAAAGATCACACTGCTGGATATTGTCCCGGATTTTTTAGTGTTTATTGTCCCCGTTCTCGCAGGAATACTACTCCTGGTAATGGAATTCTCATGGATTATCCTTGGTCTGATCATCATCCTCGTCATGCTTGGTTTCTTTGGTAATGCCCTGGTGAGAGGACAACTGGCCTGCAGGTATTGTTACCAGAAAGAGCTCGGTTGTCCTGCAGAGCAGATGTTCAATAAAACGAAAAAACGGTAAGGATTCCGGGATATCCCCGGGGGTGCCCCCCTCCTCACTTTCGCTCTTCCCGGTTATCACTCCGAACGGTATCCTGTTCGCGATCCTGGCTGCAGTAAAAAAAGAAAATCGCAGTTATGAGGCCAGGAAGAAGTTAACGACCCGTTCGAACTGCTCCGGGAACTGGTACATCATGCCGTGACCGCCACCAGGAACCTGGATGACCCATGCACCGGGAATACGCCCTCCAATAAGAAATGCATTTTCCGGGACGCTGATTACGTCATCAGCCCCTGTCAGTACCAGCGTCGGTGACCGGATACCCGGGAGGCGGGAGTATGTCCCGTTCCATGTGCTGATCGCCTCAATCTGGCGGACATAACTTTCCGCAGGGGAAGATTCGGTCGGGACCGGGAAGTAGGCCATCGGGTCCTGGTGCCCGCGGAGCCATGCTGCCGGGAACAGGAGTGTGAAGAACCGCTCGCCACGTTCACGTGCCGATCCTGATGTATTGGTCAGCGTCTCAATGACGGCCGGGGATGCCGGGATACTCTCCTTTCCTCCGGACGTCCCGGCATACAGGATGAGCCGGTCGACGTTTCCGGGATGACGCAGTGCGAGTTCCTGGGCAACGTCGGCACCCATGGACCAGCCGAGGACGTCGGCCTGACTGATATTAAGGGCATCCATAAGACCTGCAGCATCGTCAGCAAAGAGCCCGATGGTGAACGGCTTGTCCGAAGCGGTCGTATTTCCCATACCCCTGTTGTCAAAGACAATGACCCGGTGCGTCCTTGAGAGGTTCGTAAGGACACCCGGGGGCCAGAGGTCCATCGTCATCCCGTACCCCATAATAAGCACAAGGGGTTTTCCCTGTCCGAGGTCCTTGTATGCGATATCGATATCATTGACGTGAACCGACCTGGCCTGGTTAAGGTCACTCCGGGGTGAAGGGGTGTCGGGGACCATGCG
>JBAXTR010000052.1:0-10739 GCA_037130095.1 Methanomicrobiales archaeon | reverse complement strand
TGCAGGAAGTAGAAAAATTAAAAATTCTCCAGAACGAGAGGGAAGCCCTCAAAAACCGGGTCAAGGAACGTGTTAAAGAGCACGAGAAGAAAGCCGAGGACCACACCGAAACGGTTTGTCCCGAATGTGGCAGCCGGCAGCTCGTACACGACTATGAACGTGCAGAGCTGGTATGCCAGAACTGCGGTCTTGTCATCGATGATGATTTCATTGACCGTGGACCCGAATGGCGTGCATTCGACCATGACCAGCGGATGAAGAGGTCAAGGGTGGGTGCACCAATGACCTTTACCATCCACGACAAGGGTCTCTCGACGATGATCGACTGGAGAAACCGTGACAGTTACGGGCGTGCTATTTCGTCGAAGAACCGTGCCCAGCTGTACCGCCTCCGGAAGTGGCAGCGCCGTATACGTGTATCAAATGCGACCGAACGAAACCTCGCCTTTGCACTCTCCGAACTTGACCGGATGGCATCGGCACTTGGTCTCCCGAGAAACGTGCGTGAGACTGCAGCAGTCGTTTACCGCGACGCGGTTGACAAGAACCTCATCCGTGGAAGAAGTATCGAAGGTGTGGCAGCAGCAGCCCTCTACGCGGCATGCCGGCAGTGCAGTGTCCCAAGGACGCTTGATGAGATCGCCGAAGTGTCCCGTGTCTCAAGAAAAGAAATCGGACGTACATACCGGTTCATCTCCCGTGAACTCGGGTTGAAACTTCTCCCAACCTCACCAATTGATTACGTGCCCAGGTTCTGTTCCGGCCTGACCCTGAAAGGGGAAGTACAGAGCCGTGCAGTTGAGATCCTCCGCCAGGCGGGCGAACGCGAGCTTACAAGCGGGCGCGGCCCCACCGGGGTAGCTGCAGCTGCAATCTACATATCCTCGATTCTCGGCGGAGAGCGGCGGACCCAGCGTGAAGTCGCAGAAGTCGCAGGTGTGACTGAAGTCACTATCAGGAACAGATATAAGGAACTGGCAGAAAAGTTAGATATCGAAATTATTCTTTAATAACCATTTTTTTCGAGGGTGGGCTTGTAGATCAGGGGTAGATCGTTACGTTCGCAACGTAAAGGCCGCGGGTTCAAATCCCGCCAAGTCCATTGTCTGTTTTATCTTTTAAAAAAAATGGTTGTCCCAAACTGGATGAACCACAATCTATCAATCAAAAAGGGATATTATTTTTTATTTGCCATCTCGCGGACTTCGTTTTCGAGCGTTTCTTTGAGTCTTGACAACGCTTCCCCTTCATCACTGGTTGTTGTGACCACAAACTGGTTATCTGTCTTAATATCCTGGTAGGTCACTACGTAATCAATCTGGCCATCATGGCCACGTTTAGGCTCAATAATAATTTTTGCCATGTTCGATTAGTCACTTCCTTTGAAGAAATATTTCCGTCTGATATTCATTAATCCTTGCAAACCGGCTGGATATGATTTCCCCCATGTCGCAGATTGATACCATTATCAGGTCGTATAGGGAATTTTCCGTATGAAACCTGTCTATGTTGCCGGTATTCCCGGGCCTTCAGACCAGGCGGTTTGCGATACTCTTCACGATTTCCTCCTGAAATCGACTAATAACTTTCAATGGCTCACCCCCGGGGATGTCGTTCTCTTAAAACCCGCACTCAATTCAGGGGATCCGTACCCGGCTACAACACATCCCCTTGCACTTGAAGTTACTTCGAGCCTTCTGGCAGAACGCGGAGCAACTGTCGTGATCGGTGACCAGTCCGGGATAGGGCATGTGCTCCACCATCCCGGTGGCGTCATCAGGGGAAAAACCCTTGATAACTATATCCGGTCCGGAATGGCACGAAATAATTCCACCCGGTTTGTAAGTTTTGAAGAAGAAGGCTGGGATGAAGGGTTCTTCCATTATTCCTCCCCAAAAACCAGCTCCTGGAAGGATGGTTTTTACATCACGAACTGGGTTTCGAAAGCAGACCATATCATGAGTCTCCCCAGGATCTCGACGCACAGCCAGGCAGGTGCAACACTGGGACTCAAGACTATGGTCGGACTACTCAGGGAAGACAGCCGCATGGTGTTCCATGCAAACGGGCCTTATAATGGCTTTATTCAGAGGGCTGCGCAGGGAAGCACGCTTTCAGTTACAGATGATGGTTCGGGGAAATTTTTCGAGAAGATTGTTGAAATCTCTGATGCGGTCCGGGAGAAGCTCAGGTTCACCCTGTTTCTTGTTACCGAGGCACAGGTAACATTCGGCCCTGATCGTTACAGTGTTGGTTCCGGTAACAGTGGGATTGGGAAGGCATTCATAACCCGCCCTGAACCTGCGCTCATAGTTGGGAGTGAAGACCAGGTAGCGGCGGAAGTTTTCGCACTGGCTCTCTTGAAGGACCTCAAGGCATCGGTCCCCCTACTACCACGGATGACCGAGAAACTCTTCCTGTACCTGAACCGCTATGTGAGGGATCTGCCAAGGACACGGGTCCGGGACCACCCGTACATCCGGCATGCTATCGATATCGGTCTTGGCGAAATGCCTTCCGCTATTGATTACCAGGATGTTCCTGATGATGTCCAGGACCTTTATAACAAATATTTACTGTGAAAGGCTGATATCCCTGCATAATTTTTAATTATAGACTTTCGGGATATATCGTGGCAATTCATTCGAGAAAATGAAACCCTGATTTTTCTGTCGGGTGGTCATCAGATACCCCGGACACCGATCTAAAACGACGTTCAGCAAGAGATATATGCGAACACATGAAACTAGTATAGCGCACTCAGTGCGGGCTCGTAGATCAGGGGTAGATCGTCACGTTTGCAACGTGAAGGCCACGGGTTCAAATCCCGTCGAGTCCATACTCATTTTTATATTTTTCAGCGGGACCGATAGGTCACGTCGGGATCGAAGGGCGGAGCCCTCGCGTTGGTACGGGTTCAAATCCCGTCGAGTCCATGCTCGTTTTTATATTTTTCATCGGGACCGGGAGGTCACGCCGGGATCGAAGGGCAGAGCCCTCGCGGTGGTACGGGTTCAAATCCCGTCGAGTCCTATCATTTTGTCCTTTTTTTCATCGGGACTTCTATTCAGGATTATTTCTCCTCCTCATGTTGCGAATCCCGGGAATTATAGGATGACCTTGTTGCTTCGACCCCTTCCTGCCCACCCTGAAGCGCCTCTTTCGGGAACAGCTTCCCTCCGATGAATGCCCCCTGGCTCAACCCCATGAGGACTACCAGGGTGGGATCAATATCCGGCAGGTCAAGGAGCTGGGGATTGGCCATGGTTGCCGGGCTAGTGACCGTGGAAAACAGGATCACGATATAGAGACCTATACCTATCCATGTCCAGAGGAACATCTGGTACCGTGACAGGGAGGCCTTGCCATTTTCGAGCAACATCGAGGACCACTTGTGTACCTTCGGGGTTTCTGATTTGGCCTTCCCTTCATGGTAGACAACGCTGTTCACACCGGCGCTGACAATCGGGACCGCAGTGCTGATTCCAAGTAATATCAGTATATTTGCGCTGATCGTCGATGGGGGATCGTACAGTCCCGAATAGATCCGCAGATAATATACCAGCAGGTACGAAAATGCGACCACGACCGTCCATAACAGGAACTGGAATATCGCAAGGCTCGGATAACCGGCCTCGTTTAAAACGATGGTTCGGAACTTCCTGTCACTCCGGTGGAGGAGGGCCCGTACAACAAAACTGATAATGATGACGGTAATCGCCGCATAGAGTGCAGCTACCCAGATATAGCTCAACCCTGCCATATATCAGAATAAAAGAGCAATTATATAAAATATTTGCTATAATATATCCGGGTAATAAAAAATATTAGATCAATCAATCCAGTCCAGCAATTTTCCGGGTTCCTTTTCGACCCTGCGGGGAACCACAATACGCCGTTCGGGTTCCCTTGCTTTCCCAATCGTTTCTGATCCCCCATATTCAGGGTAGTCCGGGAGTATATCCTGGTCCAGGTGACCTGCAACGGGGCGCTCCTCGGCAAAGATCATGGGTGCCGGTGGAGGGACATCCTCCCGGATCTCATTGAAATTGTTGTAACTATCTTGATTATTGGTACAGTGTACCGTATTGGCGTCCCTTGTAATGAGAAAGTCAATAAAATCCTCGACCTCACGTTGCTGGTCAGGGGTCAGGCGTGATATCTTTTCCTCGATCATTTCTATGCGGCTCCCTTTCTCACGTACTCGCTACAATATCTCCACATTTTGGCATATTAACCTGCATGGTCCATCCCTGATATGGCATCCGTCGATGCATGGATTTATAATAAAATACCCAAACGGATGTCTACTCGCCAGAAAAAATATGGTTCAATCCTTTTTCCCTGGTTTGAAGATATCCGTGATTCTGATTGACCTGAACATGTTTAAAAGTATAGAAAACACTCCGATCAACGAAATTCCGATAATAAGAAGTATCACGAGGCTGAAATTTTCCTGTACAACCGGGAGATTTCCGAAGAAATACCCCGCAAGGGTAAAGGACAGGATCCACAGAACTGCGCCTATTACGTTGTAGATAAAAAAATGGTAAAAATTCATCTGCCCGAGACCGGCAAAAAAAGGTGCAAAACTACGGACAAACGGGACGAATCGCGCAATAACAATGGTAAACCCCCCATATTTTTCAAAGAACATATGGGTCTTGTCAATATATTCCTGCCTGAAAAAACCAATTTTTTTATCCAGTATTTTTTGGCCAAGATACCTGCCAATAAGGAAATTCACCAACCCACCGATCACCGCCGCAATAATCAGTAAGACAATGAGTAATCCCGGGTTCAATAAGCCGGTCGCAGAAAGGGCGCCTGATATAAAAAGGAGCGAATCTCCCGGTAGGAACGGGAAAATCACCAGTGCTGACTCGAGAAAGATAATTGCCACCAGGAGGACATACGTGAGGAGCCCGTATGCAAGGATTATCTCCGGTAGGTAATGGTCAAAGTTCAGGACGAGATCGATGAAAGGGATCATTGTTCCTACATAGTTCAATGGTATTGTATATAGTCATCAACCTTTTTACACCCCGCGAGAGGAGGATCCTGACTATTATAACTTGTTAAAATCCTGTTTTTTAAACGCCAGTACCTGATTTTTACTGATGGATTAACATGAGCACCCGGCAGGAATGTTCTGCAAGAGATGTGAATAAATATGCTTCATCAAGGGTTTTTCCTGCTGCAAATGTCCCGTGACCAGAAGCGATGGTCAGTTTGGAAAGGCAGAGGGAGTCTGAAACATTCATTGCAAGTTCATCAGACCCCGGAACGCCGTGCACTACAGGGATAACAGGGCATAGCATCTCTCCTTCGCTGTCCCTGGGCACAATTTCGCCGGCAATGATCGAAAGTGCCACTGCATGGGCCGGGTGGGCATGGACGATTGCTTCATGCCGTGTTTTCCGGTAAACCTCGCGGTGGACCCGGTACTCGCTGGATGCCCCTTTCGGGACCGGCCCGTCAAGAGGTACGAATACAGGTTCACCCGGGTCGTCCAGGTATGACCCCGTGTGAGTGATAAAAAACCCGTCCCCGGACCGGACACTCATATTGCCAAAATTCCCGCCGACAAGCCCCTCTGAAAATAATCTGCTCCCTATCCGTTTGAATTCACCAGTATACACGCTTCACACCTCTTCTTCCCACAATATTCCTTTGCGTATTCAACGATATGTGCATGGGTCTGGCGGTAGGTCTCATTGTCAGGTGGTAGGACCTGCTCGAAGAGTGCCTTTAACCGGGACGTCTGTTCAGGGATCCTGGCACACCCGCATATCTGGTGGGTATAGGAATCAATAACAAAACTCGGCCTTAAAAAACCGTAACATAAGATGCTGTCCGCGGTCTCTTCACCGATCCCGGATACCCGGAGGAGTCCTTCCCTTAAAATATCAGTCGGGTATCCGGCCATCTCTGCAAGGCCCCCATACTCCTCCATGATAAATCCTGCCAGCGCTTTGAGCCGTCTTGTCTTGACCCTGTAAAACCCTGTGCACCGTATTGCACGTTCAATCTCTTCCGGGTCGGCATTATGCAGGGCGGCAACAGAGCAGAGCGACCTCTCCTTCAGCTGGGCCAGCCCCCGGACAACATTTTCCCAACGGGTCTGCTGGGTCAGGACAGCCCCGATCAAAACCTCGTCCGTATCACCCGGCCACCATGAGACATGCCCATAGTGACCATTCAGGACACGGACAATCCGGGCACATTCAGACGAACTTGATCCCGACATCACGCATCTTGTTATACCGGGCAATGTTGAGGAGAAGTGGTGTCAGGCTTTCGATCATTGCCGAGACAGCAAGGGGCCCCGCATCGTAGGCTTTCAGTTTCGATGTCCCGTTTACCACTTCCATGACAACCGATTTAGCCTCCGCGTCATCGCTGCACACCGGGACTGCGACATCAATCTCCGCATCGAGGTCTTTCCATCGGTTTGCGGCAATCGTATTGAATGCGGTCACAACCCGTGCACCCGGGAGGAGCTTTTTCACAAGGAGTGCGGCCGACCCTTCAGGGGGGGGGACGATGGTAAAAAAATCCCGTTTCTCCATAGGGTTGACCGGAGAGACCACAATTTTCCCTTCGAACCCGGAAAGGCCCGAAAGGGTGCTTTCGAGGTGCTGGAACGGGACAGCGAGGATAACCACGTCAGCAGCACTTACTGCGCCCTGGTTGGAGACCCCTGTACAACTGCTTTTCAGACCGCGTTGTTTCAGGAGGTCAATCGTGCATTCACTTGTCGTGTGGGCCTTTTCAGCC
This sequence comes from Methanomicrobiales archaeon, assembly GCA_037130095.1. Classification (GTDB taxonomy): domain Archaea; phylum Halobacteriota; class Methanomicrobia; order Methanomicrobiales; family Methanospirillaceae; genus CAIKOD01. The sequence goes on along the minus strand of JBAXTR010000052.1, from coordinate 3,959 downwards.
TCGCGTGAACCGAGTACCACATCATACCGTGAAGAGAGCCGCCTGGCCATCCCTTCACCGATATCACCGGTCCCGCCTACAATTCCAATCTTCAAAGAGACCACCAGCCTGATTGATCAGAGGAGCGGTTTTAAGTATTGCTCAAGGGTCTCTGCACTGGTCACGCCTTCAAGTGACCGGATGACCTTTCCATCCTTCTCGATGATCAATGTCGGCACGACCTGGATACCGTATTTCTGGGCAAGCTCCATGTTCTGGTCGACATCGATCTTTTTCAGCTCGAATGAGTCCCCCAACTTCTTTTTGAGGTCATCGAGGATTGGACCCTGCCGTTTGCATGGCCCGCACCATTCTGCATGAAAATCCATTAAAACCGGTTTCGTCATATTACAATTACCTTCCTCAGTTGTTGGAGAAAAAACAGATAAAGATTGTTATAAGACCGATCGCTGAATGTTGGTTGCCTTTATACCCTGATTTACTGTAAAATAGTTCTGCATTTCAGATCATTTATCCTGTTATTGCCTACCCGAAATCCACAGGTAAAAAAGGAGGTTACCGTTCAATTCATGCTGGAAATCCGGTGAATGAAAAAGGGAATTAATTACCTCTTCCTACGCCACCATGAGAGTATAACCATTAGTGCGATTGCGCCGAAGGGTGCAAAGAAAAGCGGAACTTTAATCGTTGATTCCTGATTTAATGGTGGGAGTGTCATCGTAGGGGTTGGTTGCTTGAGCATTGTCTCAGTGGGAGAAGATATGTTCTTGTTTATCTGCTTTAGCGCCATGTCGCGGTTCTGTTGAGCACTTATATACCCTGGATTGATCTTAAGTGCCCTGTCATAGGATGCGATGGCATCATCGTACCGATCGAGATACAAAAACGCATTTCCGCGGTTGTACCACACATCTGAATCATCAGGATTGATTTTACTTGCATTGTCGTACGACGCGATGGCATCATCAAACCGGTCAAGCATCCCCAACGCTACCCCCCGGTTGACCCATACATCTGAATTACCAGGATCGAGCCTGCTCGCGTTATCATAGGACGCGATGGCATCACCATAACGGCCCAGGTTAAAAAGTGCGATTCCACGGTTATACCATGCCTTTGAGTACTCCGGTTTTATCCTGATTGCATTGTCATAGGATGCGATGGCATCAGTATAGTTCCGGAGACTTGCATCGTCAATACCCTGGTTATAATACTCCTCTGCTGTTAGATCTGCCGCAGCGGCCGGGAAACATATGAGGAACACAATCAGAATAATGCCGCAAAGGGTGCACACCTTGCTCACAATCTGCATGGATTGTACTACGAAAGTGCATTACATTATAGTATTGATCTGATTTTTGACGCCGGAAAAAGTGAAAAATATTATTGGGCTATTTTGAAAGGATTGCCATGATAATCCGCCCGTATGCAGGACGGGTTATCGTCACACCGATAAGCACACCGAGGATTGTAATGATAGCGAATCCCCTGAGTGATGAAAGGTCCATCAGGGCAAGTGGCAGCATCGCAATGACCACGGTAGCGGCCGATGCGACGATAATTCCGAGAGCCCTTGTAAGCCGTTTCTGGTAGACATTTGGTGACGGGACTTTTCCTTCGTGGAGGATCTCATCAGTGATAATAATGAGCTGGTCAATCCCTGTCCCGAGAACTGCAATCAGACCTGCAATGGTTGCCAGGTCCAGCTGGATTGTAAACACGGAAATGCCGAGCAGGATGATAATCTCGGACGCGTTAATACAGACCATCGGGAGGACGATTGCCGGCTCCCTGTACCGGTAATAGACCACAAGGCCGACAGTAATCAGTGCCAGGATACCGGCAAGGATACACATCACCTTGAAGTGTTCACCAAGGCTTGCCGAGACCGCACCGGACCCGGCGACCGATACATCAACCGGGAGCGCCCCGTTACGAAGGTGTATCTCAAGGGTCTGTGCGGCCTGCTGACCCGCTGTGCCAGCTCCGGTTGACGCAATCAACTGCCTGACAACTTCGTGCTGGAGGTTCGCTGCAAGTTCCGGAGACAATGGTGCCGAGTAGATGACTTTTCCATCAAGGAGCATCTGGAGCTCGTGATTCTCGGGGTCAGATACAGCACCGTAATTAATTGCTGCGGCCTGTAATGCCTTTGCCCCATCTTCACTCATGGTGAAAGAGACACCCCACTTTCCACTTCCGGGTGGCTCCTGGTTCGGGTTTCCGACACTGGTAATCGTGTCCCCGAAGACCACGTGTTCGGACTGGTTTCCTATCGTGACAATACGTATCTCGAATTTACCCTGCTTGCCGACGACCTGCTGGGCCTCGTTCATGGTGACCCCTGCAAGCTCGACACGGATATACCGGGTTACCCCGTCAAGACCCGTCAGGGTATTGATCCGGGCATCGCGGGTACCGAGGCTGTTAACCTTACTCTCAAGGATCCGTTTCACATCATCTGCAGTGCTCTTTGTTACCCCCTGCTGGTATGATGTGATCTTCCCTCCGGCTTTTTCAAATATCGGCGTAAGTTCCGCCTGCGAGTAAAGTTTCCGGATCTCCAGTTTATCGTTAATCAGGTATATTTCGGCATCAGTCTGGTTCTTTAACGAAGCAATAAATTCGTCCACAGGTTTGTCTGTCTGGAACCCGACGACCTCAGATTTAAACTCAAGCTGTAACCAGGCGCCCTTTTGCAGGTCAAGGCCGTACTGGAGGTTCGTTGTGAACTCCCCGTTTTCGAAATGCGGGTATATTGCAATAAGGGACGCTACCACGAGGATGATAAGCAGCGCAACTCTCCAGTCTTTTACGAGGGTGATGATCTCATCCTTATTCATTTGCCACCCCTCTTTTTCGTGTCCTGCTTCTGAGTAAACCCTCCGGTTAACATGGGGCCACCCTTTTTAGTGACATACCACTTGATAATCCCGGCATTGGTGAGCCATGTGTTCAGGATATCGAACGCTAGCCCTATAAGGAGAACAGTCGCGATCAGGTTGATGACCTGGACCTGCCCGAACCATGATACGACCCACATCGCTGCAACGGCCGCGATAGCAGTACTTGTCATGATAATCCCGGTGTGGAAAGCGCCGGCGAGTTTCTCATCAAGTTTTCCCTGCCGCTTGAGGGTCCGCATGGTGAGCAGTATGTCGCTGTCCACCGAGTAACCAATAAGCATCAGGAGTGCTGCCGTGGTTGGCAGGGTGAGTGGAATCCCAAGGATGTTCATCGCTCCTGCAGTCATCACAATATCTGCAAAAGCCGATAGTACGACCGCGGCTGACGGAATAAACGTCCGGAACGTGATGAAAACCACGATTGCCATACCGATGAATGAAAAGATCAGTGCCAGTACTGCCTGACTTTGCAGCGTTTTACCAAATGCTTCACCGATCTGATCGACCTTGGCATCAGGGTATTTTGCCATTATCCGTTCCGATAGAGATCGGAATTTTTCGTCCGGCATATTGGAAAATGTCAGGTATTTTCCATTATTAATCCCCTCTTCAATCCCTTCAAGCGGATATCCTGCAAAATATGCAGTTATCTGCTCGGAAGAATCAGTGGTGAACACCGTGACCGCCGTCCCCCCGGAGAAATCAATTCCAGGCTTCACGGGTAACCCAGTCTGGGACATCGTGATTCCGATGGAAATGATCGCTAATACGAGGAGGATCAACGGGATGATCACCATCTGTTTCGGGGTATAACGATTAACATCGTAGGTGAATCCCATGTCATTATAATTGCACCCGCGGGAATAAATAGTTCCTGTCGTCATGGTAATGCAAATCTCCAAAAATCTTCAATACAATCACTTTTTGCTAATACGGCCCTGAATATCAGTTTATCGTGAAGCCCCTGCGGAAAAAATGAAAAGACATATATGACCCGGGGCGGTAGTAATCACGTATGAGGGCCACGGCTGAGATCAAAAAGGTCATAGAAAC
>JBAXTR010000051.1:0-10840 GCA_037130095.1 Methanomicrobiales archaeon | reverse complement strand
GGATTGCAGGTATGGGAATTCGATTTTTCCGCGGCCAGAAGACAAAATTCGAACATGAGCACCACCAGCTCAAAGAGATAGCCCGCATTGTCGCGAAAGAATTTCCGGATGAAACGGTCTACCTCCTGACCAATGTCCTCGTCGCGAATGGTGAGCTTGACTGCGTTGTCCTTACCAGCCATGGCCCGCTCATTCTCGACCTGAAAGCATTTTCCGGTACCATTCACGGGTCAGAAAACGGTAAATGGCAGGTCGAAACAAAGGACGGGGTGCACGCCCTCCCGAACCTGTTCATACAGTCCAAAATCCACCGCCAGGACTTTATTGACAAGATGATCATGATCTGCCGGGCCCATTTCCCGCATATTGGCGAGATCAACCTGAAAAAGATTGGTTCCTGGGCGTATTTCTGCAAGGGCAGTGATTACCCTGCAGGGCAGATCGATTTCCGTCGGGTTAAATGGTTCCGGGTAGTAACTGCTGAAAGTCTCCCGGAAAAGCTTCGTTTTATTGATTCCGGTTACACCCTCCGTCCTGAGGATATGGACGCCATTGTCAGGGACCTCCACCTCCAGGAGTACTCTTTTTCAACTGACAAGGAGATCAGGCGACCAGAAACGGGCAGGCCCAAAGGTCTCTTCGGGACACCTCGAAGAAAAATCCTCTTGGCGGCGGTGATTGTAATAGCTCTTGTCCTTATTATTCCCGGAATGAACCTGCTGATAACTGATTCAGCCACGGAAGCAGTGAATACCGGGGGAGCATTGTTCCAGTCGGTTTCAAAAGATACGCTCAAGAGTGCTTCAAGACCATCTGACTCATCAGACGCACTTGCGTATCTCAACCAGTTCAGGGAACAGAATGAAAAAAAACCGCTGTATTTTGACGAACGGCTCTATAATCTCTCCATCGTCAGGGCAAGGGACATGCAGCAATATGAGTACCTCGCCTATGTCAACCCCAGGACCGGTACCTGTGCGAACTCCTTAAAGACCCTGTACGGCCTTTCAACGGACGAGAACGTGGTTGAGAGTGCCTACGGGCAATGGAACGGGTACACCCGAGGTATTGAAAGGGTGGCGATCGACTCGTGGATGAAAGAACCCGGGAATCAAAAACAACTGCTTGGGAATTACAGTTCCGGGGCGGTCTCCTGTTCAGGTGGATATTGCACATTCCTGGGCCTGAACAATGACCGGACGGGGACCGAATGCCAGACCGGGCCGTCCGGCATGAATATGACTTCCTGAAAACCCATCCGGGATGAAATGGTACCGCAGGTCATTTTATTCAGCGGGCAGTCCATTCGTAACTATTCTTGTACCTGCCAATGCTGGTCGAAGATTTTGTGATAGGTACCGTAATCCCGGAAAATAATCGCTTTCTGATGCAGATGCATGAAAATCCTGCGGGTTGATAGATGAGATAAATCCGGTCTCTCCTTCCCGCACTGGCAAACCGGTCTATTACCCTGGCAAGGAGTATATCACTGTGGTATGAATCCATCCCTGGTATCATGCTGCCACCAGGAAAGGGAATAAAAATAGGTTATAATTTTCTGGCGATAACAAGGAGCCCAAAAATCCCGAGTGCGCAACATGGTACGAACATTGATCCTGCTGCTTTCGTCGTGGGGATTGTAGTTACAGGCGATGGGACGGGTGGTGGAGCCATGGTAGTAGTAACTGCAGGTTTTGCAGGCGTGGTCCCGGATGTTAAGGCTGGAGCTGGCGCTGCAATCCCCTGGTTCACATGAATAATAAATGTCGAAACCGGCTGGAGCCCTACCATTCCTGCCTTGCCCGGGCATTTTTCTGCAAGCCCCTGCCCGTTGACGAATTTGATTATTACACTTGAATTATCATTCCGGCCATTGTACACCACGGTCTCACCCGGTCCCAGGATCTTTTCCAGCACGGTCCTGTCGGTACTATTCAGGACGATGGCGGCTGATAATGCAGTACATACAGACCCAGTACAGTTACCACATTCGGGAGTGGTACTGTACGTGAAATAGTAATCCGATGCGAGATTTACCGGGAGTGAAGCCGGGTCGCCGATGATATCGGTAGCTAGCCAGTTCTCGATACCGGGTGTCGGGAAGACCTTCGCTATTCCAATCCATGTACCTCCGGCCCCGCCCATGCTCGTTGCAACGACTGGGTCACCTGGTTTAAGGGCCGTAAATACCGCCGGATCCGGTACCTTGCCGGTTAGGTTTTCCGGCTTTTTCTGGTCCCAACCGCAATTTGAGGTCCCGTTTGTGAAGGTACAGCCATATGTGTAACTGGCATTCATCGTCATTGTCCCGGCGGACTGGTTCATGGAGACCAGGGTGCCCCGGAAGACGATCTCCTGGACTACCGCCGATACCGGTGCTGTAGCAAGAATAATTACTGCAATTCCGACTAATATTGTTAGAATTACCTGTTTTCTCATAAGGATCAACTCTGATCTGAAATTTCTGGTTTTTGTCATCTGCAAAAGACAACAAACCCATAAAGGATGGATTGTCGGGAGTGAATAAAAAGGAATTCTATTGTCCCTGGTTTACTATACAGGAGATCAGAGATGACCCCGGTCAAAACCCTGGCGGAGCGTTTCATCGCCAAACCAGACAACCTGCTGGGGAAATGCAATCTGGATGCCACTGTTTTCAAGCGTTTTTTTAACATCCTGCAGGGCACTGGTGTTAAAAGATGCACCATCCATGGTATTGACCCACTTTGCGGGGAGCCAGAGCCGGAATTTGATTTGTACACTTGAAGAATCAAATGATGATACAAACACTTCAGGGCGTGGATTTTTCAGGACATGGGTATAACTATCAAACAGTTTCTCAAGTACTTCCACCGCTGTTCCTACATCGTCTTCATACCTGATTCCAACTTCGTAATCAAACCGGCGGGCTGCATTCGCATGATAATTGTTTACATTCTTCGTGTAGATCTCGTCATTCGGGACCCTGACATAGACCCCGTTTTCAGTCCTTAAAACCGTAGAAAGCAGCCGGATTTCCTCAACAATACCGGAATTTGCTCCAATTTCCACAAAATCACCTGTTCGGATTGGATGGTCATAGAACAATGCAATACCTGCCACAAAATCTGTAAGGATCTTTGCGCTTGAAAATGCGATTGCTATAATAACTCCGGCGAGGATAAGCCCGAGGAAGAACATCGAAGTTTCAAAGACTGCCGGGGCCGCGATGAAAAACCCAACCATGAATATCGCTACCCTGACCAGCAGGGTTAAGAGGTTAAGGCGGTCTTTTTTTATCTGGTGCGAGTATCGTTTCTTCAGGTAAATCGCAACTACCTTTCCGAGAGTGAATGCAAACGCAAGGATTATGAAAAATATGAGGGCCTTTCCGACCGAAACTCTGCCGACAAAATCCGGCCCCGGTTCAAAATTCAGTTGCGGCATTGTACGGTTGACAATCCCGGTAAGGAGGTCAACAGGTGTCATGATATCCCCTGTTCCATCACGTAGCCTGACTGCTGGACAATTGGGATCTTCCTAGCCGTGTAGAGCTCAACCGAAGGTGTCATGGTACTAATCAGCGGGCGACGCAGGAACGAAGTCCTGGCAAGTTTCGGGTTCCAGATCTCCATAACTGCGGCCATTGAGACCATATCTCCATAATACAGGTGCATATCAGTATTCTGGAAAACTGCCCGGGATACTTCGGCCCACACGGCCCCCGAGTTCCTGAATCTGAGCTCTATGACCCCTTCACGCAGGGGATCCGTTTCCGGGATTTCTGTATAAACACCACTCCGGTACCATTTTGTGATACAGCCCGTTTCAGGTAACCCGTAGAGTGAGTACTTGGTGGGGACCAGGGAGAATATGTCAAGTACATCATAGGCGCCACCCGATTCAAGAAATACTGCTGTCTCTACCGGGAATTTGAGGTATATGAACGGTTCATCTCCGGGCTTTATTATAACAGGATCAAATGAAATTTCGAGGTGGCTGGTGAGTCCATCCGGCAGGTTCACTGGTTCAACAGGGTTGATAAGAATTCTCCCGGTATCAGAGGCGAGATTTTTTTCAACACGCTTTCCGGCATACTCCCGGATATAACGCCGAGTTCCAGCCGGACCACTGAAGGACAGGGAGATATCAGGGTCCATATAGGAGAAATTTTCGTGGTAGGTCCCGTACATTACTGATGTGTAACGTGTTTCTCACAATAAAATGATCCGTTGGTAGTCTTCTGATAAGGAACCATTGGATTCTATTACCTGGTTATGAAGGTACTGAACTGGTTACGGTGGGGTAAATTACTACCAGTAACCGGTTTGTGATTCAGTTCCCGATAGCGATCCCGATGAACGTTATTCTCAAAGAATTCCGGGAAATGTAGTTCTTCCCATTTAAACAACAATGGATTTTCCTGTCACATTCCGGATTATCATTAACCGGCGGAGATGACACCCATTGCGTCACCGCGGTTTATCCCCTTGATGGGGACATCTTTTTTTTTCTGGGTTGATATTGTCCTTCATGAGCTTAGCTGGATAACCAGGGAAAAATAATGATTTGATTATCTCTTGTAGACCAGCATGTTGTTTATGTTGTCTGTAATCGTCAGGCCATCACCGTTTACGGTGTAGGTTACGGTTTTCTGCAGGATCTGGAGGTATGTGGTTTCTGTATCGCTCATGGCGTCACAGTATTTCTTAGTAGAGACAATCGGCCCGATTGACATTCCCATTCCCGTGTATAACTGCTGTCCTGAAAGGGTATACTTTGCATTGTAATTGTTGCAACCTGCGAACCCTACAACATTGCCCTGGTTGTCAAATGATGCAGTGATTTGTGCATTGGTTGGGAATGTAAATGCCGTACCTCCCTGGAGTACCATGGATTTTAAATTCCAGGTCCCGAGGAGTGTTGGGTCAGAAACAGGTGTTGGTGACGGTGTGGATATAATTACAGAGCTTGTCGGTGCAGGGGTCGCCGGTTGGACCGGGGGCACACTCGTACATCCTGCAATCATGACCACGAGGATCACGCAGGCTATGCTACACGCAGTAATTACTTTCATACTTTCCCTGTTACTCCTGCAAATTTCAAGCTTTCTCTAACGAAATTAATATGAGAATTTTCATAAATAGCCTGGGATTTATACCCGGGAATGCAATGAAATTCGTTGCAACGAAAAAATGCCCGTTAAATTTTACAATAATCAAACGCGTACCTGCCACGGGGAACATGGATCTCGAACCGGGCACCGTTCCCTGCCTCCCCGGTCTCCACAATAGTAATCCCGGTAATGGATAGGATCTCGCTGACAAGGAATAGTCCAAGCCCCGTATTCTGCCCGACCCCCCGCTCGAAGATCCTCGCCTTATCTTTCCTGGTAATTCCGATACCATCATCTTCGAGGATTATCGCAAGGCCTGACTCATCTTCCCGGGCAAGTACCTGTATCGTGGTGAGTGGCTCACCCCCGTACCGGAGAGAATTGTCAATAAGGTTATAGAATACCTTTTCAAGCAGCGGGTCAGCCAGGACCCGTACTTTTCCTACATGGTTATCGATAGCAACCCGGTCATTATGCAACAGGGTTGATGCCCGTGTTATGGTATCTGAAAGGTCCTGCCAGGCCGGTTCATTCATCCCGATATCCTGGTAATCCTGTGTGAAGGTTATCTGGCGCTCTATGGTAGTGGTCGCTTTCTGTATCATTTTAACAAAGGGTGCTGCCCGATCACTCGTTGGCTCTGCTGTGAGAAGCTCAAGAGCCCCTTTAAGGATTGTCAGCTGGTTTAAGAGGTCATGGCGGGTGATGCTGTTCAGGAGGTGCAGACGCCTGTTCGTCAGCTCAATCATTTCCCTGTATTTTCGCATCTCCGAGATATCGACAACTGTACCGGCCACACGGGCCGGCCTTCCCGATGAATCGTACCTGATGACCTTTCCCCGGAGCAACAGCCACTTGTAGGTCTCATCATTGCAGAGGATCCGGTATTCCTCGTTAAGGAGAGGGATATTTCCCGACAGGAACTCTTTAAGGCTGCTGACTGCCTTTTCAGCGTCGTCCGGATGAACTAACTTTTCGATCCTGGACATCTCAAATGTTGTGGATTCAGTCTGGAACCCGAGGATCTCCAGTACTTTCCTGCTGACAGTCACGTTCGCTTCAGGCGTTACATCACATTCCCAGATCCCGACATCCCCACCATCGATTGCAAGCTGCAGACGCTCCTCATTTTCACGGAGTTCTTCTTCAAGCTGCTTATAGCGGGTTATGTACAGACCTACACCTGTAAGCCGGACTGGCTGACCCGAATCGTCTGCAATTACGCGGCCAATCGCACGTATCCACTCTGTCTGTTCTTCAGGGAATACCATGCGGAACTCGATGGCAAAGTCAGGATCAGACGGCCAACGGGCAATGGCTGCTGAAATTGTCGATTCAATGCGTTCACGATCGTCCGGGTGGACAATATTCATAAAATCAGAAAAATTGTTAGTGAACTCGGACCCCTGGAGGGATACACGATCTTCTGACGGCAGCCCGCTGAGGTGGTCGTTGACAATATTCCATTCCCAGAATTGCATTTCAGAGATGGATATGGCCATTTTCAACTTTGCATTGGTCTCTTTGAGCTCGTCCTCTGCAAGTTTCCGGTCAGTAATATCCCTGACATACTCTATTACGCCTTTCAATTCGTCGCTCTTGGCATCAATCAGGGGAAAGCTGAAGAGTTCAAACCACCCGTCGATTTTACCCCCGGGGCCAATTTTCGGGACTGTCTCGGCATTTGGCACCCCCGATGATATCGTCCGGGTGGATGGGCACTTTTCACACGGTTCTTTGCTGAGATGGTAGGCCTCGTAACATTTCTTTCCTACCAACGGCATCTGGTGAGCATACCACTCTTCCATAGTCGGGTTGACCCGGATGATCCGTAACTCATGGTCAAGGATACTGATCCCATCCCTGATACTTGAGAAGATATTATTCAGGAAACGCTCCCGCTCCTCAAGGGCAAGTGCATATGCCTTTTTACTGGTGATATCCCGGCCGAAAATAGCGAGTTTCCTTACCCTGCCATCCGTGTCACGTATGGGATTAATTGAGTTCTCAATAATCCGGTTGTCGACGGAAATTTCGAATGATAGCGGGATACAATTCTTTACCGCATCGCTCGTCCTCTCTTGTAGGGCAGCCGCATAATCATCAGGGACGATGTGGAATACATTGGTCTCGAGGATGTCATCCATGTTCATATGGAACCATTTTGCAGCTACCTCATTGATCTTCAGGATAACCCCTGTTTCAGTAATCAGGACCGCTGCTTCATGGGTCGCATCGAGAAGGGCACCTGTGGTTGTTTCACTTTCCCTTAATATCTCTTCTATCCGGTGACGTTTTGATGTTTCAATGGCCAGTGAGATATAATCTGCAACTGACGTGGCAAATTCCTGCTCCCTTTCGCCCCATGTGCGCTGGTCCCCGATGTGTTCATGACATACGATACCGATTACATGGCCGTTTAACCAGACGGGGACGTCCATCATGGAAGTTATGCCATGCGGGCTGAGATAGTCCTCAAACAGTTCCTTCGTGCAGAAATGTTCTTTCACATCATCGGCGGTAATCAACCTCTGCTGCCCGAGTTCGTGGAAATATACCGGGTGCCCGCGGGCATCGAGATGTCCTCCCTCCTCGTGCGAATTCTTGCTCCTCGTATAGAGATCGCGGCACGTGATGCCTTTCCGGTCATCATCACATATCCAGAAACTGACACGTTCAACACCAAGTACCGCTGCATCAGTCTCAAGGATGTGCCGGACTGCGGGAGTAAATATGGTCAGATCGGTCCTTGCAAGGTCAAGGAGTGCCTGGTGATACCGCAGGTTCCACTCCATCTGGGATTTACTCAAGTCCTCGCTCTTCCTTCGTTCTGTGATATCACGTGCAATCAGGAGGACTGCTGAACGTCCCTGGAAACTGGTAATCCGTCCCCTTCCTTCCACCCATCGTTCTTCACCAGAAATCGTTTTTATCCTGTATTCTCCGAGAAGGGGGTGGCCTTCCTTTACCTTTGCCAGCTGGTACCGGGCAGTTGTAAGGCCGTCATCAACAAGGAAATCAAAGACATTCCTGCCGGTGGCAGGCTCCCCTCCGGGTAAACCCACCAGTTCTGTCACGTACTGGTTCGTGAAAAGGATTGTCCCATCCCAGTCGAGGATGAAAATGCCATCCGGCATATTCTCGACCAGTGATTTGAAAAGCCTGCGGCTTTCTTTGACTTTTTCTTCGGCTGCCCTGATCTCGCTCAGGTCAATAATAATTCCACGCAGGCCGGAAATTTCTCCGTTCTGGATAATCGGTGATGCAAATATCTGGATTGGAAATGTTACCCCATCCTTACGAACCGCAGTAAAAATTTCCCCCTGGTTACCTGTTCCCTCTACCAGTGCCTGAATGCCTTTCCTGGCACGTTCATGCTCATCAGGAACAAGCATTTCCAGAATATTAGCCCAGTCCCCCAGTTCTCCACGGGGGTACCCGAACATATCAAAGGTCCGCTGGTTCGCATACAGGATCTTACCCGAAATATCGATCTCAAAGACGCTCTGGGGGAGCAGTTCGGTAAGTTCCTGGAACCGGTCTTTTCCTTCAAGAATCGATGCTTCATATTCTTTAAGATGGGTGATATCCCGGATACTCTCAATTGCACCGATTATGTTACCGTCATTATCGTAGAATGGTGTGGCTTTCGCCCATACAATGGTCGGTTTTTTCTTTAATTCGGGCACTTCGGTTTCGGCGATAATTCCATGTCCGTCCCGCGTTATATTATTGTAATACTGGACCCTGATCTGTTCGTCCTCTTCATAAAGCAGGTCTATCAGTATTTTTCGCTTCTTTCCGTAGAATGGTATGGCATATTCATAATCTCCCTTTCCAAGCATACCGGATGCAGCGACCCCGGTCATGTCCTCGATTGCCCGGTTCCATGCGATTACCTTACCTTCACGGTCGATAGCAAACGTTGCATCGGGAAGGAAGTTTATAATATCATATAACTGGCGTTCCGAACGGATGTGGGCCTCTTCAGCTTCTTTTCGTTTGCAGGCCTGGCGGACCATGTTTCTCAGTTCGGCAAACTGTGATTTCGGGTCCCCGCCTTTCTGGAGGTAAAAATCTGCCCCGTAGTTGAGTGCCTCGATGACCACCTGTTCCCGCCCCCGCCCGGTGAAGATGATAAAGGGGGTCTTGTTCCCGTCTTCCCTGATCTTCTTGAGAAACTCGATCCCGTCCATTGCCGGCATCTCGTAATCGGAGACAATAACATCGAACCGTTCCTGCCCAGATAGTAGTCGCATTGCATCGAAGGCTGAAGGACAGGTCGTCACCCTGAGTCCCTCTTCACGCTCAATAAAAATGCGGGCAATATCAAGAAGGGCCGGTTCATCGTCAACGAGAAGTATCCGGATCATTTGAAACACGCATGACTGACTGTATTGGCCATCGTACCCAGTAGTTACTTATCGGAAAGTTTAAATAAATTTAACTGTTCAAATCAGCCCGCAGGTATCAGAAATTACACATTTTTCGTGATGTTATCGCGGTACCTTTAAAAAATGTATAGCAGAACGATCCTTCCGGTGACGCTGTCTGGTGAAGGTCAGCAATACCCTCATCAAAATCTTTCGGGGTAACCATTCCCGATATGATGGCCTGGTCACGAACCCCATCGACCATTGGTATGATTGTCTTCCTGACAAAGCCCTCTTCAAACTCCGGTTTTGAGTGGTCTGAATAGACCATTCTTGGCGATACATGGACACTCTCATACCCCGCAGTTTCCAGGAGCGGGTAGAGTTGACGGCCTATCAGGGAATTTCCTCCGCTGAATGCCTGTATATCGATCAGGCAATGCCAGGCTGCAAGTGCCTTCAGGGTTTCAGGATGGAAATAGCAGGAGCCATGGTCACCTTCAATTACCGAGATCGATCCGCCTGGTTTTAGCAGGTCCCGCAGTGCCCGCAGGGCAGTAACCGGGTCCGGCAGATGTTCAAGGACGAAACAGACAAAAACGTGATCGAATGTGTTTTCCCGGAGCGGGAGGTGAAAAAGGTCCCCCCCGATAAACTGGTGACACGGGTGGCCCATGTCATCCAGTTTGGCCTGTGCCATATCAAGTGATGTCCTCGATATATCCACAGAAACGATCTCCGCACCAGGGGAGTGGCTGGTAACAATACAGGTCTGGCAACCGGTCCCGCACCCTGCCTCAAGGACACGGGACCCCGGTGGGAAGCACGTATCACCGTGAAGCAGGTCTGAAAGGGTCATTGCCTGGTCAGAAAGCCGTTCTGCCTCCCTGTCTGAATAACCGTGGACATATTGTGACGGTCTCATCTACCTCACGTAATCCTATTCCTTTTTTTCATCGTCATTTCAGCCTTCAATATCCCGGTTTTCAGCACTGGTATCAGGGGAGTGTCCGGACGATACGTTCCTTGTCGAGGAATCTCGTCATTGCATTAACCAGCAGGAGAAGGGCGACCGTGACGGCAAGGGTGATACCCTCTCCAACCCATGAAATTGCAAACCCCTGCCCAAGGAGCTCCCGGGAGAAGCTGATCAGGAAGATGAGGCCGAATATCACCACGATGTTGATGATCTGGTTTTCCCGCATCCCGAGCAATAACTGGATGAAGCCGAGCACCCCTACCCCGCACGCGATAAATGCGGGCACAACGGTGACAATATGGAGAACTATCGGGCCTGATGGGACCAGGACTTGCCCCTGGATGGACCCGGCGATGATGATCATCAGAGCCGTTGAGGCTAGTGTCAGCACAT
>JBAXTR010000050.1:0-10853 GCA_037130095.1 Methanomicrobiales archaeon | reverse complement strand
TACGATTCCGTTAACCATCTGCCTAAATTTAGGGCGACAGGTAATTAAAGTTTCTCATACTGCAGAAAAATTAGCTGATCTCCCTGAATACACTTTTCCCGACCTGTCACCATACAATGGAGTTTTCAGGAAATCATGGGGTTATATGGCAAAAAATCCGGCAATAATGTATTAATTATTTGGGGATTGGCTCCCATCGCTTCTGTAACTCTTTCTCCACTGAGGGAAGGGTCGTGTATTCCATCTCTTCAAGAGAGAGCCGGTGGGGTTCGAAAGGCCCGTGCGCACGGATCATATCGGCGAGGTCATTGCACCGGGACCGGACACGGTCAAAAGCCGGGTCATCAAACATGTCTGCCGGACCGATCAGCTCGCCATTGCAGAGCTGGAATCCGAGACAGATCACTCTTGGCGGGCCGTCAAACCTGGTACAGTTCGCATCGCACAGCCCGACCGGCATAAAAGGCCCGTGATGGGACCCACGCATCCACCCTGCCACCAGAACTGGCGTGCAGAACGGCTCAATTACCTCTCCTACAGCAGGTAAACCGCTCTGGGAACGGACGATCATGACCGGGTCATCCTTACCAATATACCTCCCGGCCAGCAGGCTCAGGCGCTGGGTACTGGTCGATGCCGCGATCTCGCCATCGCTTCGAAAGACATGCTTGACTACGTAGCGGGAGGGTGCACCGATGTACGCGAGGAGGCTGTAGATCTCTTCAGGAGATTTGAACATGATCCTGCGCTTTTCGAAGAGATCGTGGACCTCAAAGATAAATCCCTTATGCATTGTCGGGTCAATCACGAGTCCGGACGTGTTAAACGGATCGGCAAAGATCTTGTAGAGGAAGAAGTTCCATGCACCGGGCTCGGTTTTGTCTGCCATAAAGATCAGTACCGGATCACTCCCCCTCTCCTCAAATTCCATTTCGGCAACACCAGGTCCCATTCCCTTAACGTTACCTGAAAAGGCATCTGCAAGCATGTCCTGTCCCGCACCATAGAGTTTCATGCTTTTTGCAATTGCTGTACACTCCATGAATACGTCCCATGCGAGCTTGTGGATCTTCTCGTTATCCACCCCATGGGTGTGGGTCATGATCAGTTCAAGGTCATCACCGCAGTGCGTGACAAATGAGTCGATCAGCAGTTTGCCTTCCTGGTCCCTGAGCAGGCGGGCAGCCTTCTCCAGGAGTTTCGGGTGGGTGCGGGAGTGCCCGGGAAAACTTCCCACATCCGCCTTGATTACGGAAATCGTGGTCTTGGGCATAAAAAATCACATTATAGAATCTCTTTGCAGGAGAAAAAAATTGTGGTGGAATGTTCAAGAAATTAGTTTTCGTACGAGGGAAGCTGTTCCGTACGAGCTGAATGCTTTGAAAAATACAAGACTTTCAGCATATGCCATTGCCTGGATAGCCTTTTCTGTGTCTTCTTCAACTGCGTAGATCTCGCTGAAAAATTCCTTAATTGCAAATTTGCAGTTGCCATCAACTATCTGCCGGTCCGATTTACCGGGGTTTGCAGCCCGGTATTTCTCAAGTGTCCATTCCTGGATTTCTTTGTAGAGGCCCGGTTCATATACTTTAAGGGTGTCATATACCACGTCCTGCCAGAATGTCCCGACATTTCCCTTAATAATATCCCCTTTTGGGAAATGCTGGTTAATGAGTTCCCGGGGGGTTCCGGTTATACCATGCTGGGCGATTCCGACATTCAGCTTATTGTCCCGTAGGGCTTTTGCGACTGCCTTTGTCTGTGGAATATCGATTGAAAGCTGCTCGACCACGTTCCCTTTTTCGTCATATACATGACCATGGGTGCTCCCGTTGGCGATCGCAAGAACCTGGGGATTTATTTTGTTCTCATGTAAACCTTTGATAAATTCTACCGCTTCCTCGGGCTTGGTCAGGATCATGCCCTGACCGTCTTTACGGCCGATCTCACCCACTTCCACTTCAAGACCGAAATCCTTCCCTTTCATCCTACTCTTAATATAATGCGCCAGTTCGGTCGTGACCGATATATTTTGTTCCAGTTCTTCCCTGACATTTTTTCCTTCAAAATTAAAGAGGTGTGAGGCATCGATGGCAAATGAGGTATACCCGGCGGCGACCTGTGCATCGATCAATTGCCTGGTCTGCTCGATTTCCGTGGCATCCCCTTTCTTAATCGTGATATGATCCGCATGAAGGGCCCAGATATCAAACTGGACCTCCTTCGCGGCATCGTTAATTTTTTCTGAAAAATCCTTCGGGGTTAATCCCGTGTACCCCCCTTTCAGGTCACACTCGGAACGTGCAAGTTCCATGAATACCGCAGAATCTGTATCTTTTGCGGCCTGGAAAATCCCTTTTGCAACCGTGGTGATTCGGGTATTCGCTGCCATTATAATTGCTTTATGGCCTGAAATACCACTAAAAATTGTTGAACCAGAGATCGGACCAAAATCTTTCTGTTTCATAAGACACCTTACTCCTGATTACTCACCCTTCAGACATAAACTTTTCAATCATCCTGATCTCCTTCTTACCCCCGACGTAAATGGGTGTGAGCTCATCGATTGATCCAGGCATGACCTGGAGGATATCTGACTTCCCGTTGCTGATGGCCCCTCCTGCTTCCCGGATGATAACTCCAAGGGGGTTTGCCTCAAATAATAGTCTCAATTTTCCGTTTTCCTTATTTTTGAACCCCGGGTACGTGAATACGCCACCCTTATGGAGGATCTGGTGAACATCCGCGACAAAACAGCCACTGAACCTGAGTTTGTAACCCTCCTGCTCGAGGCTGTCAATCCAGCGGGCATGGGCCGGGAGGTAATCCCTTCTCAATGCACCGGGAGCGTAAATTTTCCCTTCCGGTATCCTGATGTCCTCGTGTTTAAGAACATATTCTCCGGTATCATCCAATACGAATTCATGGACTCCCTTTCCGGCTGTAAATGTCAGGATAGTAAGCGGTCCATACAGGACATACATGGCCGCTATCATGTTTGCCCCTTTATCGAGGACATGCCCGGGATAGATGCCTATAATTGACCCGGTACAGAGGTTCACATCAATAAGGGATGATCCGTCAAGGGGATCGATGACAACCCCGAAATCGTTCTTCGGTTCCTCAATTTCAATGATCTTATGTTGCTCCTCCGTGGCGATATAACGGACAAGCCGTGTCTTTTTCAAACCCGAAATGAAGACCTCGTCGGCGTGTTTATCAAGGGCCATCTGCTCTTCGCCATACACGTTATGGGTTTTTTCATCTGCCGGTGCTTTCCTGGCCGTGTAGAAAAATCCCTTCTTCACCGCCTGGGCTTCCCTGCTTAAAAAAAGGATTAATTCCGCCAGGTTTTTTTCGGTCCCTGCCTTGTCAAGGAATTCTTTGAGTATCATGTGTTAATGCCATCCTCTGCGATAAGCTCGATAAACCACGGATTGTCCAACCGGACTCCCTGATCACGAGTAGTCGTTTGATTCCGGGGTTTATCAGGATTATTATCCTGTCCGGAGGGGATCCCTGGCATGATATACCTCATCCACTTTTTCAGCCAGGCTGCAGGTACCGTGGAAGTAGAGACGTGAGCCTGATTTCTTCATGGCTGATCCGAGTTAAACGTGGAAAATCAAAATTACCTACTGGAGGCCGTATATATCAAAAAAGGCGAATGTTTAAGTCAATGATATTATTTCAGATAAAAAAATACGTACCAGGGAATAACCGGGTGATGGTTATTCCACCTGGTCAGTATGTTCGCTTTCCCTGAACTGCTCCCGGTAGGTGACTTCGAGTACACCATGCCGGAATGATACCGAAACCGAGTCCTTCTCTGCCGGTGGAACATCAGCGGTCGTATGGTATTTCAGGTCCCCGTCCGCAGCCTTGATATGGACGGTTGAACCGGAAAACATCACTTTTACATCCTCTGGGGAAACTCCCGGGAGTTCCGTTGCCAGTATCACCTCATTTCCAACACGCTGGACCTCGACCTCGGGTTCTATTGTATCATTCCGGGCGGGAGGAGGGTACTCCTGCATACCCTGGTGTACCGGCATGTTGACATAGATCCGGAAGTTAAAAATAACAGGTGCGGGGTGCTCGCTCATACCCGCCTGTTCGAGCATTTTCCGGATGATTTCCCCGATGTTTCTGAAATTCTCATCTGGTGCGCTGGTCATAATGGTATTCCCGTTCGTTATGTGGTCTGTTTCAACTGATCATCCAGCTGGCTGGTGAGCCGCTTGATTTCGGTGAAGTCCTTTTTGCTCTTAAATGTCTCTTTCCGGAGGGATTCTGTGCTGTTGTCCGTTACATTCCGGAGTCCGGCCCGTGTCAGGGTGGCCAGGGCATTTTCAAGGACAGCCCGTTGATCATGGTTGTAGAGCATCTCCCATGCCTGCCGTTCGGCCGCCTCGAGGGCCTCCTGGTCAAGTGATCCCCTGACTCGTTTCGCGGCCTCTTCAAAGTGTTTCCGCGTGATACGGATATTCACCACGGCGTCCTGCCGTTCCTTCTCACTCGTATCTGCCATTACCGTGATAAAGTCACGCATTGCACCAAGTTTTGCCTGCCGGACCAGTGCCTCGATATCAGCGCCTACATACCCATCGGTCTCCCTGACAAGGTCATCGATGCTGATGTCACTGGTGAGAAGCGCGCCCGCATCCCGCAGGTATACCTCGAAGATCTTCTTACGTCCCTCCTCATCGGGTGGTGGCACATAAATATGGCGTTCCAGTCTTCCAGGGCGGAGGAGTGCAGGGTCGATCATATCCGGCCTGTTGGTTGCCGCCACTACCGTGACGTTTTTCAGTTCTTCAAGACCGTCAAGTTCCGTGAGGATCTGGGAAACCACGCTCTCGGTCACGTGGGATGAACCTGCGTATGAACCCCTCTTTGGTACGAGTGCATCAACTTCATCGAAGAAGATGATCGAAGGGGATGCCTGCCGTGCCTTCCGGAATATCTCCCTGACACCTTTCTCAGACTCCCCGACCCACTTGGAGAGGAGTTCAGGTCCCTTAACCGAGATGAAATTGCATTCTGATTCGTGAGATACCGCCTTTGCAAGCAGGGTCTTCCCTGTTCCCGGCGGGCCGAAGAGGAGGATCCCCTTTGGGGGCTTGGTCTTCAGCTGTTCGAATACGAAGGGGTACTTTAGTGGCCATTCAACAGCCTCCTGGAGGTCTTTTTTCACATCGTCGAGTCCACCTACATCGTCCCAGGTCACGTCCGGGATTTCCACCAGGACCTCCCGCATCGCACTTGGCTCGACCTGTTTCCGTGCTTCATCGAAGTCAGCCCCGGTGACGCGGAGGTCATCGAGGATCTCTGCCGGGATCTCCTCATCCGGTTTAATCATGGGGATAATCCTCCGGAGAGCCCGCATTGCTGCCTCCTTTACGAGGAGGGCAATGTCGGCGCCGACAAACCCGTGGGTAGTGTCCGCGTATGCCTGCAGGTCGACATCATCTGCCAGGGGGACCCCCCTGCTGTGGACCTGGAAGATCTCAAACCTTCCTTTCTTGTCGGGAATTCCGATCTCAATCTCTCGGTCGAACCGCCCGCCCCTGCGGAGTGCCGGGTCGATGGAGTCAGGAAGGTTCGTTGCGGCAATGACAATGACCTGTCCCCGCCCTTTCAGGCCGTCCATTAAAGACAGGAGCTGTGCCACAACACGACGTTCCACCTCGCCTTTCGTCTCTTCACGCTTGGGCGCAATCGAGTCGATCTCATCGATGAATATGATCGTCGGGGCGTTTTCCTGTGCCTCCTCAAAGACTTCACGGAGCTTCCCCTCGCTCTCCCCGTAGTACTTGCTCATGATCTCCGGGCCGGAAAGGGTAATG
Source organism: Methanomicrobiales archaeon (assembly GCA_037130095.1). Classification (GTDB taxonomy): domain Archaea; phylum Halobacteriota; class Methanomicrobia; order Methanomicrobiales; family Methanospirillaceae; genus CAIKOD01. The sequence goes on along the minus strand of JBAXTR010000050.1, from coordinate 5,004 downwards.
AAATGGGCCTCCACTTCATTTGCCACGGCTTTTGCGATCAGCGTTTTTCCCGTGCCCGGCGGCCCGTAGAGCAGTACCCCCTTTGGCGGCTCTATACCGAGCCGTTCAAAGATCTCAGGGTGCCGGAGTGGCAGTTCGATCATCTCACGGACGAGCTGGAGCTCCCGCCCAAGTCCTCCGATATCCTCGTAATGGACGTCAGAAGTCTCCTGCTTACCTTCTTCAGGTTTATAGGCGGTCTCCTTCAGTTCAATTTCTGTTTCATCAGTGACAATACCGATCCCTTTCGGGATGACTTTTGAGATTACAAACGTAATCGGGTTTCCAATCACGTCCACCCGTACGCTCTGCCCCTCCATCACCGATCTTCCGGAGAGGACCCTGTGGAGGTATTGTTCCCCTCCGATCAGGCGGATCGGCTGGGTGGGTGCAATAATTATCTTCTTTGCGTACCCGAGCTCGATCTTCCTGATCTTCACCGTATCATCGACACCTGCCCCGGCATTGCTCCTGACGGTCCCGTCGATACGGATTACCTTGTTCCCGGTATCCTGCTGGAAACCCGGCCATACGATTGCAGTGGCTTTTTTCTTACCCTGTATTTCTATTACATCGCCGCTTACCAGCCCGAGTGCCCTCATGGTATCGATGCTGACTCGTGCTATTCCACGTCCGGCGTCGTCACGGGCGGCTTCCCGCACCCCGACTTCTGCGTAATCTTTATTTGGCATCAGAACTAACTCCTGGTAAATGCTAACAAAAAGTAAGTCTCATTTTATTATAAATATAACGGTGTTACCAGATCTGTTCTCTTCCTCCATTCAGGGCAGGATCCTCCGATCCATTGGATTATCTGGAAATTTCAGGAGAGAATAAAAAAAATTTAACGGCAGGAGATAATTTCCCGCTCTGTGACGATTATGTCCATGGCGATATCATTCTCATCGGCAGGGACTAATCCGATCTCCTGGCAGGAAAATGCAGCACCGATCTTTTTTGCCTGTTGGTACGAAGAGAGGAACCTGTCATAGTACCCCGCGCCATAACCGAGCCGGTGACCCGCCCGGTCAAAGGCAAGCAGCGGGACAATAACCACTTCCAGGTCCCCGCCACAAACCGGGATTTCCTTCCCGATTGGTTCAGGAACTGAAAATGTGCTAGTGACCAGGTCTCCAGGGTCTTTCAGGCAGGAGAGGCGAAGTGTCCGGGTCTCCCGTTCGATGATCGGTACCACCACGCGGATACCCTTCCTGATGAGGTGTTTAATGAGGGGCATTGTGTCAACCTCCGGTGGTTTTGATACATAGACCATCACCGTCTTCTCCCCATTCAGTCCCTTGCATACGGTTTCACAGATTGACCTGCTGAATGAACCGGCTTCTGCAGGGGAAAGCCCGGATCGCAGGGTCCTGGCCTGGTCCCTCAGTTCCTCCTTGGTTAGTTTCCCTGTTTGAGGCATACGTGTTAATAAGAAATGGGGGGAATCGTGCTTAAAAGATATTGTTGTGGCGACCTGTCTTCGTCGCTCATTGTCATAAGTGACCGGGATGACACCTGGCGGGTAAAACCGTTTCAGATCTCCCTGCTCTGGCTGGCCAGCTTCCCTGCGTGGTCAAAGCACCGCTTAGCCTCACCGGTCTTTCCGAGCTCCTTATAACAGAGACCACAGTAGTTCCAGGCCTTCAGGTTCTCCGGGTCCAGCTCGATAACCCGCTCAAAAGATCTTACTGCACCTTCAAAGCACCTGGTATCCCCACGGATTTTCCCGATCTTTTCCATGGTTTCCCCGCGGTAGTAGTGGCATTCCCCGTCATCGGGAGCGAGTGCGATCGCCCGGTCAAAACACCGGAGTGCCTCTTCGTAGCGCCCGAGTTCTTTTAAGCATATACCTTTCCCTTTCCACGCCCCGGCATGGTCCTCTTTCAGCTCGATGGTCCGGTCAAAGTAGTCGAGTGCCTCCTCGTACCGGCCCTGCCGGGAATAAAGGTCGACCCCCTTGGTATACCATGCTCCCTGGACTGTCCCGAGGAAACGGCTTAATATCGGGTGAGCCTGATCTTTTTTTGTTTTCTCTTCCATCTGGCTGGAAGAACGCTTGATATCAGTAACATCCCGGATCGATTCGATGGCCCCGATAATATTCCCGGCCGGATCCGTTATCCGGGTGGCTTTTGCCCAGAGAAAGACCTCTTTTCCGTTCAGGCTGACCTTCTTTGCCTCCGCGGTGTACGAATTTCCTTCCTTCCTGATATTCACGTAGTGCCTGTTGAGAAATGAGTCATCATTCTGCAATACCAAATCGATCAGGATTGGCCTTCGTTCGCCGTAGAACGGCAGAGAATATTCATATTGCCCTTTATTGAGAATATCTGCTGCCTTTACTCCTGTCAGCGTTTCCATGGCTTTATTCCAGGATATTACGACTCCCCGTTGATCCACGGCAAAAGTCGGTTCCGGGAGTGTCTGGATGAGGTCAACTAGGTTATGAGGATGTACCGGGAGCGACTCTTCCACCAGCCCCCGCTTCACTGCCTGGTGAATCATCCCGATGAGTTCCGTAAACTGGAGTTTAGGATGTTCACCTTTGGTCAGATAGAAATCAGCACCATTATTGAGTGCCTCAATGGCAACCCGTTCCTGCCCCTTGCCCGTGAACAGGATGAGTGGTACCCGGTTGCCCCCGACCCGCAGGGTCTTGAGGAAGGCAAGGCCATCCATATCGGGCATCTGGAAATCGGAAACGATCACATCGAATTTCTGATTGTTCAGGAGTTTCAGTGCCTCAGGAGCTGACCTGGCCGTTGTAACGGTCATCTCCCCGGAACGCTCCAGGAATAGCCGGCTTATCTCAAGGAGTGCCGGTTCGTCATCGACAAAGAGAACAGAGATCATAGAGAACCTCCAAATTCACCAGGGTTAGCAGGTTTTTTTCTGGATAACAGGTGGCATGCATATGATAACTGCCCCCCTGTCATCCGGATCTGCATCCCAATATACGTCATATCAGGTCACCCGGTTTTTTTTCTGTCGCGTATTTCAGTGCAGGAACGTATCCTTTCCTGACATATTCTTTTACCATCCTGCGGGCTGAAAAGCGTGGACCGTTGCTTTTAATCGCTTCTTTCATCATTGTTACCCACTCGCCAGGTACAGAGTCCTGGGACTGGGAATAATAGAGCGGTACAACCTCGCGTTCGATGAGGTCATAGATCTCGAGGGCATCTGCCTGGTCGGTGTTGCCTCCTGATGTTGCCCCGTTAAACGCCCATCCGTTCCTTCCGTTATATCCTTCAGGCCACCATCCGTCGAGGATACTTAAGTGGAGGACCCCGTTAAGAGATGCCTTCATGCCACTTGTCCCGCACGCTTCCATGGGTGCAATGGGGTTGTTGAGCCATACGTCAACGCCATGGACAAGGTATTGCGCCATCTGTTCCCCGTAATCCTCGACAAAAGCGATCCGGCCACTGAATTCCGGCTGGTGGGCATACCGGTATATTTTCTGGATAATCCTTTTCCCGTCATCATCTGCAGGGTGGGCTTTGCCTGCAAAGATAAACTGGACCGGTCTCCATGGGTTATTCACGATCTTCTTTAACCGCTCAATATCCCAGAAAATAAGGTCCGATCGTTTATAGGTGGAAAATCTCCGGGCAAAACCGATTGTGAGTATGTAGGGATCAAGGAGAATCCCCCCGGATATAACATTTACAGGGTCAGTCCCAGCCTCGCCCCATTTCCGGCGTTTTTGTTCCCGTATCCGGTTGACCAGTTTCCTTTTCAGCTGCATATGGACGGACCATAATTCCGCGTCCGAAATTTCATCGATCATTTCCCAGACCAGGGGGTTGTCATGGTGTTCAAGCCAGGATGGGCATGAAGGGGAAAAGCACCTGTTAAACAGGAGTTCCATTTTTGGGTCGAGCCATGTAGGCACATGGATGCCATTGGTGATGTGGCTGATGGGGACCTGGTCTCCTGAAATTCCTGGCCAGAGGCCCTGCCACATCCCGCGGGCAACTTCCCCATGTTTTTTACTGACACCGTTTCTGAAGGTGCTCATCTTGAGGGCGAATGCCGTCATATTGAACAACCCGCCCGGGTCCTGCGGTGCGAAGCCAAGCTGTAAGAAAGAATTCCGGTCGATTCCGAGCAGTGAATAATAATTGCTGAAATATTTATCCATGAGTGGCCAGGGGAACCTGTCATGGCCTGCTGCGACAGGTGTGTGGGTAGTAAAGACGGTGGTCTCCTTCACTTTCTCTGATGCATCTTTGAAATTCATACCGTCCGCAACATTTTCCCGTATTCGTTCAAGCAGGGCGAATGCGGGATGCCCCTCGTTAAGGTGGATAACCGTCGGTCGTATGCCCAGCATGTCCAGGATGTAAATCCCGCCGATACCAAGTACAATTTCCTGCTTAAGCCTTTGTTCCAGGTCCCCGGTATACAGGCGGTTGGAAATCTGCCGGTTATTTGGATCATTCTCCGCAATATCCGTGTCAAGAAGAAAAAGGGGAATATTGCCGACTTCAACTTTCCAGAAACCGATGTAAATTGGCGGGTCAATGAACGGTACCCTGGCGACCATCGGGGTGTTCTGGTCGTACATGACCCTTGTTACCGGGGCGGCTTCACGGTTCAGGACCTCGGTTTTATTTTCCTGCCACCCGTTTGAATCGATGTCCTGGTGGAGGTACCCCTCAGAATACATAAAACCGATTGCAACAAGCGGCAGACCAAGGTCACTGCACTCTTTCAAATGGTCCCCCGAGAGAAACCCAAGGCCACCTGCATAAATCGGGAGTGAGTGCTGTAACCCGTACTCTGCAGATAGGTATGCAATGGAAACGTGCTGGTCAAATTCAAAGTTCTCAGAAAACCAGCTCTTTTTCTGCTGAAGTTCGTGTCTGAATCTGGACATGACGATATCATAATGGCGGAGGTAGAGGGGGTTTTTTGAAGCACTGACCAGGGTCTCTTCCGGGAGTTCCGAAAGCATCC
>JBAXTR010000005.1:0-19817 GCA_037130095.1 Methanomicrobiales archaeon | reverse complement strand
CTTTCAAGGTCCGTCCCGGCCGATGACGTTATTGCAGCAGTGAAACGTGAAGTAGCCTGCAGGAAACTCGATGAACTTGAACGGGGTGCGTTGTATGACTACTGTATCAGGGGGGTCAGGATTGGTGGCACATCCAGGATCAAGGTCCTTGCCGAAATCATGGATGCCCACCGGCACGACGACATACAAGGTGCAGTTGAGAAGGCATTCCGGTCAGGTGCAGATATTGTTGACCTTGGCTTCGGGTTTGATGCAACACCCGATGACGTTTCACGGTGTTTTTCCCTGGTAGCTGAAGTACCTGGTCCTCTCGCGATCGACACGCAGGATCCTGCCCTGCTTGCGGCCGGGCTTTTCAGGGCGGATATTGTCCTCAGTCTTCATGATGGTAATATTGCGGCTGTCGGAAAGGCCGTCGCAGATGCAGGTGTTGCGGCTGTCATTGTGCCATGCGGGCAGACACTGGAAGAAAACATCAGGCTTGCAGAATCTGCCGGGATCTCGTGCATCATCGCCGATCCGCTCCTTCAGCCGGTGGGGCCCGGGCTTGTTGAGTCCCTCGCCGCATTTCCGGAACACTACCGTTACCCTGTTTTTTTTGGAGCGGGGAACGTTGTGGAATTACTGGATGCCGATTCCACCGGGATGAATGCACTTCTTGCCGGAATGGCAAAAGAGGTTGGTGCATCAGTAGTTTTTACCAGTGAACACAGCGACAAGACAAAAGGTTCTGTCAGGGAGATGCGGACTGCAACAGAAATGATGGCCCTTACTACTGACCGGCCTTACCCGAAAGACCTTGGAATTGACCTTCTCATTCTTAAGGAAAAAAGAAGGAGAAGAGAACCCCCGCTTACCTATCAGTCATTGGATCATGCCACTCATGAGGTGGGGGGACTTCAGTTTGATCCCAAAGGTAACTTCAGGATTGGAATTGAAGATGACCAGATCGTGGCAGTTATCAATAGCAGGGCAGTAAAAGGGCGGTCATGGATCGACGTTTTTAGTGTTCTTTTACAAAATGACGACGTATCGCTCCTCGACCATGCTGCATATCTTGGGAAGGAGCTGTATAAAGCGGAACTGGCAATCCGTTTCGGCCGGAGTTTTGAACAGGACGGGGATTTTTAGTTCCGCAGGGGTAGAGGAAACCCCGCATCTTGCTGTGACGGTCCGGATAATAAGATGATTTGGCCACGATCCACCCCGTAACCTTTTTAGATCGCGCCCTCCTTTACTATACTCATGGTGCGACAGGTGCATGCAGCTCATATCCTGGTCAAGACCGAAGACCAGGCACGGGACCTGCAAAAAAGACTGAATAACGGTGAAAGCTTCGACGAACTTGCGAAAAAGTTTTCCACATGCCCGTCTGGAAAGAAATGCGGTGACCTTGGCTGGTTTGGGAAGAACATGATGGTACCGGAATTCGAGAAAGCTGCGTTTGGAGGGAAAGAAGGGGAAATCGTCGGACCCGTAAAAACACAGTTCGGTTACCATATGATCAAAATTCTCGGTCAGAAATAGCTGTGGGATAATAGCCTGTCCGGGAAACCATAGATAATTTTAACAGATTTTTGGAGGGCCTGATACAGATAATGAAAATAAGGGGGGTACGCCTGGAACTGCTGGACCTGATGTGCCAGGTTGCCAATGCGAACCATCCTAACGAATTTGTCGGGGTGGTGCTTGAGGAAGATGGTATTATTAGTGAGCTGAACCTCCTGCCGGGTACTACGAGCGGAGAGGGCCATGCGAACCTGCACTACGATATGATGCCGCTTGACCCCCACGTGGCTGGCAGTGCCCACAGCCACCCCAACGGTGCCCTTCAGCCATCTGATGCGGACCTCCGGTTTTTTCCCAGTATCGGCCGGTACCACTTCATTATCGGGTCGCCTTATACCCGGTCAGACTGGCGGTGTTACCATGCGGATGGCACACCAGCAACCATCGAGGTTATCCCATGACACGCGTCGTGGCGACCGGGACGTTTGACCTGTTACATCCTGGCCATATCTATTATCTCGAGGAATCACGAAAACACGGGGATGAACTTTTTGTTATTGTTGCCAGGGACGCAAATGTCCGGCATAAACCGACGCCGGTGATCCCTGAAGAACAGCGGAGACGCATGGTCGCGGCCCTTCGTGCGGTTGACCAGGCCGTCCTAGGTGATCCGACGGATATGTTCCGGCCGATTAGGGAGATAAGGCCCGATGTGATAACGATAGGGTTTAACCAGCACTTCGATACCGGGCTCCTTGTCCGGCAGCTTGCAGAACAGTCGCTTGAAGCTCGCGTGGTCAGGATAAATAAATGTCCTGAAGGTTCGCTCTGCAGCTCCCGCTTAATTGTTTCAGAAATTATAAGGCGATCAGACTGCGATCGGATAAATATCCCGGAATAATCCCAAAAAGTCTGATTCTATATTCTCCTGAAATTAGTCTTCCTGTTTCCTGTTAATCACATTCCCCGGAAATGCTACGGGCACTGCTTTCGGGTGGACACTGTGGCCCGACTGAACCGGACTCCTGTAGTGATTCCAGAAGCAGGACTGATGCCTGCTTGTCAAGTGGCTGATTGTCATTGCCACATTTGGGCGAATAGATACAGGAAGGGCAACCCTCTTCACACCTGCAGTCCCGGACCAGGCCGGCAGTCATTATTACAATCTCCTCAAATTTTGTAAATGCACTTTCAGCGAGGCCAATACCCCCGGGAAAACCATCGTATATAAGGACCGTTGGTTCACCTGATCCTGGAAATGCAGGGGATGAAAACCCGCCGATGTCCCTGCGGTCACACATTACATGGAACGGCATCACGGCAATAAGTGCATGCTCGGCACCGTGAAGTCCTCCCGCAAGGTCGAGGCCCCCGCTCTCTACTGCATTACAGGTCTCCGGGGATGCGACAAACCAGAGTGCACGTGTGTTGAAGGTTACAGGTGGCAGGGAAAGCGGCTCGACACTGATTATTGTATCGTAACGCATGACCCGGTAGGATGAACAGTGCTCGGTCACGGTCACCTCGCCAAAGGAAAGCCTGCTGTTCCCCACCTTCCGGTTGTTCTCCTCGCTGACGATCTGTACATCCACCGATATGAGTGGTTTTGTATAATAGTCAACATCGGTGTGTTCTACCCGGATGATATGGTGGTTGAAGTCCATTGAAAGGACGAGGTATTTCTCTCCCTGGTGGTAGAGGATCGCCCCTTCATGGGCCTCCCTGAAAGCCTGTGCCTGGTCCATCGTCTCGAGGGTCGACCCGTTACACATGAGCCTGAATGTGATTGCAGAGAGCGTTCCGAGACTCGCCAGTTCAACAGGTCTCCTGCTTCCCGAATAGATATACCCTCTCCGTGTCATGCTCAGCAGGTGCTCACCCGCGAGTGATGACAGGACCTGGCCAAGGTCCTTTCCGAAAAAGGTATCATCAGTACCGGTTTTTACCGGCAGTTCGGCAGCTGCACAAAGCACCTGGCCGGAAAGAATATAGGGGTTATTCAGGTCGATTATTGCATGTTCGTGGCTGGACCGGAAAAATTGTTCAGGGTGGTTCATGAAATACTGGTCGAGAGGGTCCGGGTTTGCGACCAGAATCGCAAGAGATTCTGCCGTGGTCCTCCCTGCCCTGCCTGCCTGTTGCCACGTGGACATAATAGTGCCCGGAAACCCGGTCATGATGACACCATCGAGGCATCCGACATCGATGCCGACCTCAAGGGCATTGGTCGAGACAATTCCCCGTAAAAGACCCTGTTTCATCCTGTCTTCAATCTCCCTCCGTTCTTCCGGCAGGTAGCCTGCCCGGTACGCCGAGACGAGGGCCGGGTCCCCATTGTCCTTCCGGATCACGTCATCACGTACCCGGAGGGTGATAAGTTCGGTAAGTTTCCGGGACCCGGTAAAACAGAGCATTCGAAGGTCATTGTTCATGCACACCCGGAGGATCTTCCCGCTTTCACGGTATGTTGTCCTCGATATATCGCCACCCTGAAACGGATTGTAAAGAACAAAATGCTTGGTTCCCCTGGGGGAGCCGTCAGACGAGATGCAGGTGACAGATTTTCCCGTAAGGCGGCTAGCAAAATCCACCGGGTTTGCGATTGTTGCAGATGAGAGGACCATCAGGGGGTCATTCCCGTGGTATAAGCAAATCCTGCGGAGGCGGCGGATGACAAAAGCCATGTTTGAGCCGAACACCCCCCGGTACTGGTGGGCTTCATCGATGACCACGGCAGCAAGGTTTTTAAAAAAACCTGACCACTGGTGGTGCCAGGGAAGGATATTATGGAGCTCATAGGGATTGGAGAGAATAATACGGGACCCTGACCTTATCAGGGGTCTTCTCCCGACCGGGGTGTCCCCGTCATAGACTGCGGGATTCAATGTGACGCCGGTTTTTTTCTCAATATCCAGCAGGACCTTCAACTGGTCATGGCTGAGTGCCTTGGTCGGGTAGAGGTAAAGAGCTGTGGCTCCCGGTTGATTAATCAGGCGCTCAATAATAGGAAGAGTGAAGGCAAGTGTTTTTCCGGAAGCTGTGGCCGTGGTAAGGATCAGGTCTTTCCCTTTACGGAAGGACTCGATCGTATCGCGCTGGTGGGTATAGAGGGACAACCCCTGACTGGCAAGGAACGCCTCCAGCGGGAGGGGGAGAGGTTTCGTCAAGCTGCCATAATTTGCATCCCTGGATTCTATAGTCTCAATATGTACCGTTTGCTCACGATATTCCAGGTCGTTAGTCAACTTCGCGACCACATCACCCACCGTCATGCCTGCACCCCTTTAATAAAAAGGAACAGTAATTCAGCAAGACTGGTCACGTCTTTCCGGTTGTGTTCCACGATTGGTACAAGCGGGCCCGGGTTTCCCGTGTGAAGGTAGGTCTCGTAGAATTCAGGCACCATGCTCCCAGGGAGGTCATGGGTCCTCTGTATCCCCAGCAGGTGTTTCTCGATGGTACTGAGTCTGCAGTCCTGCAGCTGGTGTCCTGCATGACGCCTGGATGCATGGAGGAGGTCAATATGGTGACGGGGCCTGTCCATCATCCCCCCGTAAAACGCTGATCTGGAAATAAGGTAAGGAATATCAAACGTTTTTCCATTATACGAAATGACGACAGGTTTTTCCCGGAGGTTCTCCAGGGTAAGTTCAAGGGCAGGTAATTCTTCTTCCATGCCCCTGACCAGGAACTGGCGTACAATAACCCGGTGGTCCTCCACAGTCGCAATCCCGAAAAGAATGACCGGCCTTGAGAAAAATCCCATGGTTTCCAGGTCGAGGAAGAGATAGGAGTCGCACCCGTACAGTCCGGACGCAAGGACTGATAAAGGGTGGGACGGAGAATGCCGGTGCCCGATGAACGATACGATTTCATCCGGGTCACCTTCAAGGACTAAATTGACACATTCTTTTGCCCCGTCATGGAATCTCCGGTGTGAGACCAGGTCATGTATGGTCCTGTGACCCTTTCTTCGCAATACCCTGGCTGTTACCGGGCCGATCCCCCTGACCAGTGTGAGGTCTTCGAGAATCCTCGTTCTTACCAGGTCGGGGTCCGGTGTGGATATCCGGATATCGGTAGTTGTGGTAATCCCAAAGCATTCCCCTTCTGTGGTGTATTCGGTGCTGCCGTTGAATACATCCTCAACAGCCATCCCCGCAAACCTGTTCATGCAAGCAGCTTTTAAATCACGTGCTTTCTGAAAATCAGATTCGAAAACCGAAGACCTTGAAAAACCTGCTCTGAAAACCGAATCATTACTGACGACCAGGAAATCATGAGATTCATCGATTTTTGATCGCCATTGCCTGCTAACTGCACCATAGGTCGAGTTGGAGATCATGCTAATCGAACATATACCCGGTGCTTATCAAAGGTATGCCGCGGAGGGTGAAAGTGAAAAATGATCATTCAAATGTCAATTTAATAACAAAATTGCAATTAATGCATTATTCATGTTCTTTTTAGGTGGCAAGTAAAAAAAATTTGTATGCTTCAAGGACCGTATCAATAAAAACCCCGTAGGGAAAACAACATTAAGGTACTACCTCAGGGTATTTGCCAGCATGATCGTACTATTCCAGCATGGTGCAGGAGAGCCGCCGGGATATATTCTTGAGCTGCTCATGGAGAGAGAACTGGAATATGACATTATCCCGGTTTTTAAAACCGGAAAGGTGCCCAGGGGAATTGACTGCTCTCACCTGGTATTCCTGGGCGGGCAGATGAGTGTGAACGATGAGATCGAATACCCCTGGTTACGTCAGGAAAAACAGATTATCCGAAATGCAATCAAGACTGGTACACCCGTCCTCGGTATCTGTCTCGGTGCCCAGCTTATTGCCTCGGCACTCGGAAAAAAAGTATACCGCTGCGAGGAAGAGAGGGGTTGGTGCGAAATCAAGAAAAAGATGACCCCCGGTTTTTCATGGCCAGAAAATAACCTTACGGTGTTTCAATGGCACCATGAGAGTTTTGAGCTCCCGGGCGGGAGTGAATTAGTATACCGGGGTGACCTGGTGGAAAACCAGATGTTTACCATAGGCTGTGCAACCGGTGTACAGTTCCATCCGGAAGTTACAAAAGAGATAATCCATGACTGGCTTGTATCAGCAGGACGGAAGGAACGGGATGACCTCATGTCGCAGACTTCACGTTATATCGGGGACAACAACCAGATCTGCCGGTCAATTGTAACCGGTTTCCTTGGGGAGTTTACCCCATGAATGTAAAAGGTGTGTTGCTTGATCTCGATGGGGTGCTGTATAGTGGGAACAATGCTGTGCCCGGGGCCCCGGAAGCCCTTCGTTATCTGAAAGAACGGGGGTACATCACCCGGTTTGTTTCAAATACGACCAGGAAAAGCCGGAAGGCAGTTGAGTCACGCCTTCTCGCTCTTGGATTTAATATCGGGAAAGATGAAATTATTACACCATCTGTTGCAGCCGTACATTACATCAATAACACAGGGCTTAAACGGAGTCATCTCCTCACCACTGCGGATCTACAATCAGAATTTGAAGCAGCCGGACTTATTCACCTGGACACTGGTGTTGACTGGGTCATTATTGGTGATGCCGGGAATAATTTTAGCTACGAAACATTGAACCAGGCATTCCGGTTGGTACAGGAAGGGGCGGGGATCATCGCGCTTGAGAATGACCGGTACTGGATGGGAGATGACGGGCTGATGTTGTCCGCCGGTCCGTTTGTCCGGGGGATTGAATATGCCACGGGAAAAACTGCGACACTCATGGGCAAACCATCGCCTGCATTTTTTGGGATGGCACTCAGGGACATGGGACTAAAACCCGCGGATGCCGTCATGATCGGGGACGACGTTGTCAGTGATACCGGGGGTGCAATGAAAGCAGGAATGCAGGGTATTTTAGTAAAAACAGGAAAATTCAGCCCGGATGCCCTTTCGTTAGCCGATCCAGTTCCAACAAAAATTATCAGTTCCATTGCGGAAATCGATACAATTCTATGAATCCCTGTATCGGCGTTCAGTTAACAACAGGGGATTCTTCGGTAAAATGTGGATTCTGACGGAATATCCGCTTCAATCATTCCAGGTGAATTATTTCTGGGACCTGGCTGCCGGATGAAGAGGATTGGATACCCCCTGTATCCTTTATTCTCCGGAGGGCACAGTTACAGTAATCCTCCGAAATATCAATGCCAATAAAGCGTCGTCCAAGTTTCCACGCGACAAGTGACGTTGTCCCGGCGCCATTAAACGGGTCAAGAACAATATCCTCCCGGTACGAGAAAAGTTTCATCAGCCGTTTTGGTAATTCCTCAGGGAACATTGCAGGATGACCATAATCTTTCATCCGGATTTCAGGCGGGAATGACCATTTACCAATGACCCACTCCTTGAACTCCGTGTCAGTAATATCGATCAGCTCCCGGGCACCTGCCTTTTTATGGGTCTCCTTATCAAACACCTCGATAAATTCCCATGTGTATTTCAGGTATGGCATCGACGGGGACTTCCAGCTCCCCCACGCCGTGTATTTCGCATTATAATTGTTTTTCTCCCACAATATTTCAGCTTTCCAGAGGAAACCGAGTGTCAAAAGCTGGTTGGATATTACGTGATGGGTTGGAATATAATCTGAGAACAGGGGCTGGACGTTTACCGCGATCCTTCCACCGGGTTTCAGCACACGGTAGCACTCGGCCCAGATCTCCTGGAGGGTTTTGAAATATTCATTCCACTCCAGCGTATCATCGTGTTCGTCCTGTGCGTATGCGTGCCCGAAATTATAGGGTGGTGAAGTAATTACGATATCAATGGACCGGTCAGGCATGGACTGTAATGCACGGAGCGCATCACCACAGATTATCCGGTTCACATAGCGCCCGATCTCAGGGGGATCAGGAGACACGATCAGATCTTTTCGCGATCCTGAACCATTCCTGATTTTCGCCTTGCCGGGTTTATCCTGCACTTTGTCAGTTTTCCCTTTCAGGGAGGGCATTTACTGTATATTAAACGCTCGTCACGATTAAACTCTCTCGTCGGAACCTTCCAGACGTGAAAATTCAGGGATATTCCGATCAGAACAAATGGTAACAATCTCAACGAATGCAAATACCGGAAATCTAGATTCCCGGATAAAAAATCTGAATTAGCTCTTTGAAAAGCGTTTAATGGTTCGGTTACCATATACTCTACCTGACTCGATTATGCTCGAAATTGAAGACCTTCATGTGAGGGTAGGGGACAGGGAAGTCCTTCATGATGTCAACCTCCGGATCAAGGAAGGTGAGACCCATGTGCTCATGGGGCCGAACGGTTCCGGGAAGAGCACCTTACTCATGACAATAATGGGATTTGCAAATTATACGGTCACAAAGGGGACGATATCATTCAAGGGCAAGGATATCACACACCTGCCAATCCATGAACGGGCGAAACTCGGGATCGGCATCATGTTCCAGAGACCTCCGACCATATCCGGCCTGAAGCTTGGGAAACTGCTTATTGCAACATCAGGAAATAAAACAGAAGAGGTCATGGAGTACGCGAAAAACATGCATATGGACCGTTTCCTGGAGCGGGATATCAATAAGGGATTTTCAGGCGGGGAGATCAAGCGAAGCGAGGTACTGCAGCTGATGGTGCAGAAACCGGATTTCGTCATGCTTGATGAACCCGAGAGCGGTGTCGACCTGGAAAACATCTCACTAATCGGGGCAGCAATAGGGAATCTGCTGGAAAAGGAAGCGCACATAATCAAGCGAAAAAAAAGCGGGCTAGTTATCACGCATACCGGGTATATTCTTGATTACCTCGATGCGGACAAGGGCCATGTGATGTGTGATGGGGAAATCCGTTGTCGCGGGAACCCGAGAGAGATCTTAAAAGACATTAAAGCACGCGGCTACAAGGAGTGTCTCGAATGCCGGCAGAATTAGGAAAAGACCTTGGTATTTCGGCAGAAGACCGGGAACGCCTGGCCCAGTCAGGAATTGACCTCAACATGGGTAACCGGTGTGGCAGCTATATCCAGGTGAACCAGGACGTTGTGCAGGAAAGTTGCAGGGAAGAAGGTATTGAAGTCCTGTCTATCGGTAACGCCCTGAAAAAGTACGACTGGATAAAAGACTATGTCTGGAACCTGGTACCGAAAGATAAAGATGAATACACGCGGTATGTCGCTGAAGCTGCTGATCCGAAAGGTTACGTGATTATAGCCCGCAAAGGCAGCAGTAATATCCTGCCCGTGCAAGCATGCCTCTATCTCGGCCGGGAAAAAATCCAGCATGTCCATAATGTCATCATTGCGGAGGAAGGTTCAGAGCTGCATATCGTATCCGGATGTGCAAGTGGCCAGCACGTTGGAAAAGGAGGGGCACATTATGGTATCAGCGAGTTTTACGTGGGAAAAAACGCCAAGATCAGCTTTACCATGATCCACACCTGGGGTGAAGATATCGATGTATATCCAAGGAGCGCCGCAAAAGTTGAGGAAAACGGGGTTTTCCTGTCCAACTATGTCTGTATGAAACCGGTCCATAAAGTCCAGATGTACCCGACAGCACACCTGGTGGGGGAGAATTCCGTTGCGAGATTCAGCAGTGTTGTGATCGCGACACCGGGATCGCACCTCGACTTAGGGTCCCGTGCTATCCTCGGGGCAAAGGGTGCAAGTGCAGAACTGGTAACCCGGGCGATTACCAAGGGGGGCACCATCATCTCCCGTGGACATATCCTTGGAAAAACAGAGGGAACCAAGGGCCACCTCGAATGCAAGGGGCTGATCCTGAAAGACGGGACTATTTATGCAATCCCTGAAATTGAGGGTAACGTAGTCGGGACAGAGCTCTCCCACGAGGCAGCCGTTGGAAAAATTGCCCGCGACGAGATCGAGTACCTGATGTCAAGGGGACTGGACGAGGAGTCCGCGACCGCGACGATCATCAGGGGTTTCCTGGATGTCAAGATTGCCGGGCTGCCTGATGCACTCCAGAAGCAGATCGATGCGGCTATCGATGTCGCTGAAAAGGCAGGGTTCTAATCCCTGAAGGATGAAGCAGGACGAGGGTTAACGATGTCGGAGGGCCCGCGGATAGAAGAACGACTGCGAATGGTCCGGGACCAGATCGAAGCCCGGGGTGTGGAAGACCCGAGAGTGCTTGATGCAATGAGGGAAATCCCCCGGCACCTTTTCATTCCCGCAGAGTTTCAGGTAGCTGCGTACCATGACCGTCCTCTGCCGATCGGCAGCGGGCAGACGATATCCCAGCCTTACATTGTCGGGTTGATGACGGCTCTTCTCGACGTAAAACAAAGTGACAGGGTACTGGAGATCGGGACCGGGAGTGGTTACCAGGCAGCCATCCTGTCAAAGCTTTCCCGGACCGTGGTGACGGTCGAAAGGCTCCCGGAAATTGCAGCAAAAGCGAAGGATTTGATGCGGCGTCTTGGGATTTTCAATGTAAATGTCGTTGTCGAAGATGGTACCCTTGGGTATCTCCCGGATGCACCGTATGACAGAATTATTATCACCGCAGCATCACCGGATATACCAGCACCGCTTATTGATCAGCTCGCAGACGAAGGAAAGCTGGTCGCACCTGTCGGGTCGAGAGACCTCCAGCAACTGGTCAGGATAACAAAGCAAAGGGACCGGATCAGCCGCGAAAATTTCGGTGGAGTGGTGTTTGTACCTCTATTAGGCCGGCATGGCTGGCAGGAACCAGGAATATGAGTGACTACTACGATGTGACCCATGAATTATCTGAAGAGACCCCGGTATACCCCGGGGATATCGAACCCCGGTTTTCCCAGGTGGATTGCGGGCAATACCTGTTGACAGGGCTTCAGATGAGTACCCATTCAGGGACACATATTGATGCGCCTTCGCATTACCTAAAAAACAAAGAGAGTATTGACCTGATACCTGTTACCGCATTAATAGGGCCATGCAGGGTGATTGATGTTAACGATGTACGTGGGGAAATCACGGAGGACCATCTGAAAGGCAGAATTGGTGGGTCCTCCCGGATATTGCTAAAAACCGGGTGTAATTTCCACGGGCGGTTCGACCCTGACTATACCAGTCTTGGTGTATCCGCGGCAACATTACTATCGGCAGAAGGGATCATTGCTGTTGGTATCGATTCCCCCTCGATAGAAAAGTTTCATGGGAACGGGGACGTGCACCGGGGGCTCCTGGGAGAGGGGATCGTTATCATAGAATTTCTTGACCTCGCAAAGGTCCCTGAAGGGGATTACCAGATGATTGCCCTGCCCCTGCGTCTTCGCGGGCTGGATGGCTCCCCTGCGAGAGTGGTACTTTTCAGGTCCGGTTTGCCAGGGAGTAACAATCCATCTGAAACTCGTTACAATGCAGTGGATGGTGAACAATGAGTATTATTGAAGAAACGGTTCAAATCCTGGAAGAACATATCCAGGGTTCAGGATGTGAAGACGGGGTTGTTACTCTCAGTGTCGATCATGACCGTACGAAATGTCCTTATGAACATGGTGTATGCATGGTAGCAACATTTGGTGGGAAATCAGCTGAATTTGTTACCAGTGAACCAACACGGGCTACAACAAAAATATCGTTCATGTTCGGGGCAAAATTTGAAAGTTTCCGGTTACGGGCAGCTGCCTGCGTCATAATCAATGCCATTTCCGGTTTTCTTTGTCTCAACCGGGTCCTCCATGCCTGCAGTCCCGAATGTCATAACACATGCCTGAACGAGTTGAAAGGGAAGATAAACGGGCGTAAGGTCAGCCTTATCGGGTGCTCTTCCAGGCTGGAAAAGGAATTAGAGGCATTTCTGGTTGATAGGATTGAAGATGCGGAAGTCATTATCATCAACGGGGATGGCCTGGAATCTGATGAAGGTGCCCGGTTGTTAAACGCCGGATATCCTGGCAGGGAACTGCTTTTTACCGGCCCCTCCACGTCAGGTGTAGCAATCCTTGGAAAAATCCCCCACTGGTGTCCGTACGGCAAGGCCTGAAGCCCATTATATCTCCTTCCGGAGAGGAATATACCAGAAAACCGTCTTACACATGAAGTGTTATTTTATTGATTGCCCGAATTATCCCGTATTCACTAAAATTATAATGGAATGTGATTTTATGAGATTTGTTTCTTGGATTCGCAAGTGGGCTAGTGATAAATTGATGAACTGTCAAATAGGGTTTCTGACAAAAAAAGTGGTTGCGATAATTTACATCTTCTTGAGGTTATCTGACCAAACTGGCAAATTTAGGATTAAAATATCGGTAACCCTTAAGTGAATTGTGAACGAAATTAAAATTAATGAAATATTTCGTAACCGGTGGTGCGGGTTTCATCGGCAGCAATCTTGTTGAAAGGTTACTCGCACTCGGCCACGAGGTCAAAGTCTATGATAATTTTTCCACGGGTATTCCTGAATATCTTGATAATGCAAGGAGATCTTCAGGATTCCAACTAATCAATGGAGATCTTCTTGATCCCAAGTCATTGACCTTAGCAATGTCTGAATGTGATTTTGTTTTTCATCTTGCTGCAAATGCGGATGTCCGGTTCGGAACAAAATACCCAGAAAAAGATCTTCACCAGAATACCATAGCGACATTCAATGTTCTTGAGGCGATGAGATATAACTCAGTAAATGAGATTGCCTTTTCTTCTACGGGATCAGTTTATGGTGAGGCAAAGGTTATCCCTACTCCTGAAGATTCCCCGTTCCCAATACAGACATCCCTCTATGGAGCATCTAAACTGGCTGGGGAATGCTTGATTGAAGCATATTGTGAAGGGTTCGGGTTCCGATCTTGGATTTTCAGGTTTGTTTCGATATTGGGGGAGCGTTATTCACACGGACATGTTTTTGATTTTTATCGGCAACTCCGCGACCATCCCGATCGACTAAATGTTCTTGGCGATGGCCACCAGAAAAAATCGTATCTATATGTGCAGGATTGTATCGATGCAATATTTATCGCAATGCAAAAATCATCTGAAAAAGTTAACCTGTTCAATCTGGGAACTGACGAATATTGTGAAGTCAATGATTCGATAGGGTGGATCAGTAATCATCTTGGCCTTGACCCCAATATTCGCTACTCCGGAGGAGAACGGGGTTGGATCGGTGATAATCCATTCATATTTCTGGATTGTAAAAAGATCAGGTCTATTGGTTGGACCCCTAAATATTCAATCAAAGAGGGAATTGTAAAAACACTTGAATTTCTCGAAAATAATCAATGGTTGTTGGAGCGAACAAAATGAACCTGTGTGTATTCCGCCATTGGTATTTGGGATCAGTTACTGCTGATTGCCTTGCTAAATTGGGATATAACGTTGTTGGACTCGATTTTAACAATAAGGTCATAGAAAATCTTGCGACGGGCCTTTCAAGGTATCCTTGTGATGTAAGGGTAATAATTTGAATAATTTACTTATATCTGGAAGTGCCGGAAATAGGAAATGGTTTTTAGGAGAGAATACATGGATGTATCGGTGGTAATTGCCAGTTCACGCAGTAACGACCTCGTGAAGGCCTGCGTTGAGTCCCTCAAGAACCAGACCGTTCTACCCCTGGAAATAATTCTGGTTGTCGACAGCGAGGATCAGGAAGAAGATTTTAAACAGTTTTTTCAAAAGAACAATCTGGTTGCAAAGGTGTATTCTTCCGGTGATAACGGTACTACACCGGCCCGGAACAAAGGGATCCAGGAATCAAGGGGTGATATCATTGCATTCATCGATGACGATGCAATAGCGACAAATACATGGATTGAGGAAATAAACAGGACATTCAAGTCGGTTCCAGGAACATTGATCGTTGGGGGGCCGGTCATACCTATGTTCAGGGGAAAATCAATCAGCGAAAAATGGTACTGGATGATTGGATGCACGAGCACCGTTCCTCTCACCATCCGTCCTATATCCTGCAACATGGCAGTGACCCGGAAATGTCTTGAAGAAATCGGGGGCTTTGCAGAGGTTGGCAGAAGACGAATGAAATTACATGCCAGCGAAGAGACGGAATTATGCGAGAGAGTTGCAAAAAAATATCCTGCTTCAATAACATGGAATGATCGTGTTCTGGTCAGGCACGATGTTCCGCCATCCAGGATTACGATACCCTACATGGTGCACAGGGCTTATAAAGAGGGTGTCGGGAAGGCAGTTATCAGTAGTGACCACCCGTTATGGCTTGAAAAGTCGTTTCTTGGTTATTACCTGACCCATCCTGATCGGTATACCCTGCCAGTACTCTTCGCGACCGGTACAGGTTTCATCATAGGTCGATTGAAACGCGGGTGAATCTCTTTTATCAATTTTGCACTATTATATAGATCATCCATGATCATAACACGAAGCCCACTACGGATATCCCTTGGTGGAGGAGGGACCGATTTACCCTCCTATTATCGCAAGAATGAGGGATTCTTAATATCGGCAGCCATTGACAAGTATGTCTACATCGTAATACATGATAATTTCATAAACGAGATTATCATAAAATATTCAAAAACAGAACATGTTACGAATATCGAAGAGATTAACCACCCGATTATCAGGGAGGCGTTGAAACTTCTCAATATCCGTTCATCCTATTTTGAACTTGCGAGTATGGCAGATATTCCTGCAGGTACAGGTCTCGGATCTTCCAGTAGTTTCACGTGTGCCCTCCTCAAAGCCCTTCATGCATATAATAAAACTTTTATCAAGCCGGATGATCTTGCCGAGGAAGCATGCCATATTGAAATTGATGTTCTGGGTGAACCTATTGGGAAACAGGACCAGTACATTTCTGCATTTGGTGGAATTAATTGTTTTACGTTCTGTAAAGATGACCGTGTAAAGACGAAAGAGCTCAATATTTCCAAGGAAACCCTCTATAACCTTGAAGATCACCTCCTGCTTTTCTTCACAGGATTTTCCCGTTCCGCGTCATTAGTACTGAAGGAACAGGATGATAAAAGTAAAAAGAATGATTTGGAGATGATCGATAACCTTCATTCTGTCAAGGAACTTGGATATCGAAGTAAACTGGCATTTGAGTCCGGCGATCTTGATGAATTTGCTGCCCTTATGAATATTCACTGGGAACAGAAGAAGCATCGATCAGGTGCAATGAGCAACGATCGGATTAATACCTGGTACGATATTGCAATGAAAAATGGAGCGATTGGGGGAAAACTTATCGGTGCCGGGGGGGGTGGCTTCCTGATGTTCTATTCAGAGGATACCAAAAAACTCCGGAAAGCAATGGCTCGTGAAGGGCTCCAGGAGGTCCGGTTCCGGTTTGATTTCGATGGGAGCAAAGTGGTGACCTCCTCGTAAATGCTGCCCGTCGTTATTCTTGCCGGAGGGCTTGCGACCCGCCTGTATCCGCAAACACAACAGGTCCCGAAATCTCTTATAGAGATCAACGGGCTCCCGTTTATCCATCACCAGTTGATGCTTCTAAAAGAGAAAGGAGTTGCGCAGGTCATTCTCTGTATCGGTCATTTTGGCAAAATGATCGAAGACTATGTCGGTGATGGTTCTCGTTTCGGGCTTCAGGTCCGGTACTCCTATGATGGAGATATACTTCTCGGGACCGGTGGGGCAATTAAAAAAGCGACGGGATTCCTCCCTGAAGCATTCATGATCCAGTATGGGGACTCGTACCTTGACACTGACTATGAACCAATCGTACAGCGGTTCTATAAGGCGGACCTTCCGGTGCTGATGACGGTTTTCCGCAACCGGAATGCATTCGATACCAGTAATATTTCCATGAATGATGGCAGGATTCTCAAATATGATAAGAAGGATAAAGACTCGTCGATGGAATATATTGATTATGGCCTCGTTATTATACGGAAAACTGTTTTTGATACATATACTCCCCTCGAAGCATTTGACCTGTCACTCGTTCTTTCCCGGGCGGTAGCAGCCGGGCGGGTGGCGGCATATGAAGTACAACAGCGCTTTTTTGAGATTGGTTCAGTCGAAGGAATTAAAGAGACCGGGGATTATATCAGGAATCGCAGGATACATTTATAATATTTGTGAGTTTTATGAAGGAGAATGACTACTTCACGAACTACCTTGATGATGCGGTCGCAATCATCAAAACCATCGATAGGACACAGATTAATAAGATGGCCCGGATTCTCATGGATACCCGGAAGGATGGTGGCCGCTTGTTCATTCTGGGTGTCGGTGGGGGGGCTGGGAATGCATCCCATGCTGTGAACGATTTCCGGAAGATTGCTGGAATCGAGTCCTATGCACCTACCGATAATGTTTCTGAGCTTACTGCGAGGGTTAATGATGACGGGTGGGATAGCGTGTTTGTCAAATGGTTAGAGGGGAGCCGACTCACAGCCCGTGATTGCATTCTCGTTTTTTCTGTCGGCGGTGGTAATGCCGAGAAAAATGTAAGTGTAACGCTTGTCAATGCGCTCCGGTATGCGAAGGAAAAAGGGGCCAAAGTAATAGGGGTTGTGGGACGAGACGGCGGTTACACAGCAAAGGTTGCGGATGCCTGCGTTATCATCCCGACAGTAAACGAGAAGACCGTAACCCCCCAGACCGAAGCGTTCCAGGCCGTGATCTGGCACATGATTGTATCCAGCCCGGCGATGCAGAAGTTCGAGATGAAATGGGAAAGCACGAAGTAACCTGATGAAAAAAGCAGTTTTTCTGGACCGTGACGGAGTGCTCAACGAGCTGGTTTTCAATCCTGTTACCGTCGAGTATGAACCCCCGCATTCCCCGGAAGACCTTGTCCTGTATCCTGGAGTACTTGAATCCCTTCAGCATCTCCATAATTCCGGGTTTGAGCTTTTCATTGTTTCCAACCAGCCTGATTATGCAAAAGGAAAAACAACGCTTGAAAACCTTAAGGCAGTACATGAAAAACTTGTAAGTATTTTAAGCGTGGCTGGGCTAACTTTTAAAGAATACTACTATTGTTACCACCACCCAAGGGGGATTGTGCCGGAATTTACATTCGATTGTGAATGCAGGAAACCAAAATCCCAATTTCTTTTTACAGCTGAACGGGATTATGGTATTGACCTCAAAAATTCGTGGATGATTGGTGACAGGGACTCAGATATCGAATGTGGAAAATCCGCAGGTGTGCACACGATCCTGGTCGAAAACATCCATTCTTCAATGTATCGTGGATCCAGTATACCGGAATTTACCGTTGCAAATCTTAAAAATGCAATACAGATAATACTTCATCATTAAACAGGAATATCAGAATTGGAATTTTTAAAACTGGTATTTGGAACGTGTATCATGAGAGGATTACCACAATTCAGGATCAAACTCTATGCCGATGGGGCTGATTTGAATGGAATGGTTGAGGAATATAAGAAAGGGATTGTAAGCGGTTTTACAACAAATCCCACGCTCATGAAGAAAGCAGGGGTAACAAATTACGAGGAATTTGCTAAGTCTGCACTCAAAGCAATTCCTGATCTCCCTATCTCATTTGAGGTGTTTGCCGATGATCTACCCGGGATGGAACGGGAAGCCCGGAAAATCGGAAGCTGGGGCAAAAACGTTTACATCAAGATACCGGTGACCAATACCAGGGGAGAGACAACGGCCACGCTGGTGAAGAAGCTCTCCCATGATGGCCTGAAATTAAATATCACTGCCATCCTGACAAGTGAGCAGGTGAATACCGTGGCAAAGGCAGTTTCAACAGATACCCCCAGTATCGTTTCCGTATTTGCCGGACGTATTGCGGATACCGGTGTTGATCCTATCCCGATCATGAAAGAGTCGGTAAAGATCCTCAAAACGAATCCAAGCGCTGAGTTACTTTGGGCAAGTACGAGAGAGCTCCTGAACCTCGTTCAGGCGGAGTCCTGCGGGTGTGATATCATTACCATAACGAATGATATCCTGAAAAAAGTGCCGCTTGTTGGAAAAGACCTCACAGAATTGTCCCTTGAGACCGTGCAGATGTTCCATAGTGATGCGACGAGTGCCGGGTACAGGATTTAATAAGGAAACACTATTTTTGTATTAATGAAGCAGAGGAATTTCCTCCAGATAGGGAAGATATGTGCTATTATCTTCCTTATAGAGATGCTAGATCGCGTTGATATATCATCTCTTCATGAAAGGTGGCTTGATATCCTGAAAAGAGAGATTTATGATGTGGAATTTTTTGATCACGGGAGAGAGCATTAATGATATCCGATTTAAACACGCGGAGTTACCCGGTAAGATATTCAATTCTGACATCTTGGACGTCAGTATAGGTTAAACATGAAAATCCTGCAGGTGTGCCACCGGTATTATCCTCATATTGGTGGGGCTGAGAACCTCGTCAAAGAGCTTAGTGAACGACTTGCCCGGACACACGATGTTGAAGTAATTTCAACAGACTTTTCTCCAGGAATACCTGCATCGGAAATATTGAACGGGGTGAAAATAACCCGGATATCGTCAATTGCCCCTGGTGGTGCATATTCGTTTGCACCAAAAATATTCCCGCTTATAAGGAAATCTGATGCGGATGTCGTTCATGCACATAATTACCATGCATTTCCAGCCTTTTTTGCGTCCCTTGTACGGGAGGAAAAATTTATTTTTTCCCCTTATTTCCATGGAAAAGGGAGCACTTCTATGAGAAACTTTCTCAATAAGCCCTATTCTCTTCTTGGAATGAAAATATTTTGTCGGGCGAATAAAATCATCTGCCTGTCAGAATTTGAGAAAAATTTAATTGTGGAAAAATTTCCCCGCATTGATACAGGTAAATTTATTATAATCCCCGCCGGAATCCAGATTCAGCAGATAAAATCTGCAAATAAGTTTGAAATTCAGAGAGATATTATATTGTATACTGGCCGTCTTGACCAGTATAAAAATATACAGTTAATCATCCGTGCGATGGTATATTTGCCGGATGTATGTTTTGTGATCATTGGATCATCAGGAAATTATAAAAATGAGTTGAAGGACCTAATTATCAGATTCGGTGTCAGCAACCGGGTAAAAATACTCGAAAATGTTACCGATGCAGAAAAATATTCATGGCTGAAGACCTGTTCGCTGTTTATTAACCTTTCTGGGGCAGAATCTTTTGGCATTAATGTCCTTGAAGCCCTCGCTGCCGATAAACCTGTACTTGTCAATATCAAGGGTGGATTAAAGGATTTTGTCGATAAATTTGCTGCTGCTACACCGGTCAACGTGGATGGAATCAAAGATGATGAAGCAATTTATAACCTCGCCCAAATAATCAAAGAAAAAATGGGGATGCAAGTCCTCAATGATGTCACCCCGTTTAAATGGGAGAATATTATTGAAAGG
>JBAXTR010000049.1:0-10870 GCA_037130095.1 Methanomicrobiales archaeon | reverse complement strand
GGTTGACAAAGAGGTATTTTTTTAACGTATGCTGGTCGGGAGAAACGGCCACGTTGTCGGACCGTGTTGCAAGAACGGTATCGAGTATCCGCTCCTGCTCCGGGTCGGGTGTTGGGGACCGGTATACTCCCCCCTCGGTGAAGAGGTTTTTATGGACATCAAATACCCTGATGCTTTTAAGGTTCGGGTTGATCGCCTCCAGCTTTTTTGCGGTATTAAAATAGGAGAGGTCAGCCCGTTCGTTATCAAAGGAACTGGAATCGAGACCGAGCTCGAGCAGGTACCGGTGGTCAGGGGTGGGCATAAACGCAAACTTTCTCAGTTTTCCGGTCACGTTGGTAGCATTTGCATCCGCCACCGACCGTACTACCCTGTCTGCCACAAATGAATCACCGGCGAGTATGGCAGGGAGCGCATGGCGGTAATCAGCATATTTCGAAAGGTCAAGGCCGAGAACATCCGGTACCGTGGACTGGGTGATCACGCCGGATTCATTGATGACATAGACATCAAGTTCGCCGTCAAAATTAGAACCGAGTGTCCTTTTTAGTCCCATATAATCAATTTTTGAGAGGTCACCCCCGCTTTTTGCATATTCGTCAAGGTAATCGTTAAATGCCACTTCCATCTTGTCATTGAGCGTACTGTCAAAAAGGTCCAGGCCCTTGTTTACGAGAACCGCTGATTCCCTGGTATTCAGCTCGGTATATTGCCTGATATATTCGTCCTGGGTGATCGTATCCTGCTTTGCCTGCATATAGGCAGCCGTGATAAGAAAGCCGATCACCAGGAGAATGATGCAGACGATCACAAAAATGAGATAATAACCGATGGATAATCGCTTAAACGACAGGAGGGGTTTTTTGAACATAGATATCCTGCAATGGTCTGGTGTTTATTGCCTGCATATTGATCAGGTATCAGGGCGATGGACCCAGGTATTATTGCCGCTGGCGATCCACACCGGTAGTTTCCGTACCTGAACCAACAAGGGTTTTCACACAGGGATATGATACACTATCTTTTTTCGATATGAAAATGGCTCCGGGGAGTTCTCATGCTGCGGTATAATTCTCTATGTAAAAAAAATACACTGTTGACGTTAAATGCATTGAAAATTAAAACCTGGGTGGAGATTCAATGTATCCCTAGTTTCGCCACATTCCTTTCGGAACCCGCATCTCAAAACGTGCTCCTTTGCTTGGTTCCCCGGTCTCGGTTATCGTGATCCCGGTGATATCAAGGATCTCGTGCGAAAGTGCTAATCCGAGCCCGGTGTTCTTTCCGAAACCCCGCTCGAATATCTTATCCTTCTCCGCTGCAACGATACCCACACCATCATCCTCGCATATGATAATGTATTCATCACCGTATTCCAGATCAGAGAACAGGATGGTCGTTATCTTCCCGCCGTAGCGCACCGCGTTGTCCATCAGGTTGTAAAACACCTTGACGATGAGCGGGTCGGCGCACACTTCCTTGCCGACAGTGATATCGTTCTCCACCATGACCTTTCCGAGTGGTGCTTCCTTTGCCGCAGTGTCCACAAGTTTACGGCAGTCCTGCCATGTGGGAGCCTTGACGCCGATCTCCTCGTATTCTCTGGTGAACTTGACAATAGCAGAGATCAGTTTTGCAGCGTTCGAAACCCTTAGGAAATACTCAGTGAGTGTAGGGTCAGGCTGCTTATTTTCGAGAATTTTTAGGTAGCCCATCAGTATCGTGAGCTGGTTGTTAATGTCGTGCCGGGTGATGGAAGAGAGGAGGTTAAGCTTTTTATTCGCTGCAGTGAGCGAAGTTGAGAATTTCTGGAGTTCCTGGGCATGGTACTCCTTCTCCTTTTCGAGTTCTTTATGTTCGGTGATATCCTGCACTGTGCCATGAAACCCGGTGATCGTACCTTGTTCATCACGTTTCACGCCACCGAATGCATTGGTCCATCGTAGGTTACCATCCGGACGGACAAATTCGAGCTCGATATTAAATGGTTCTCCCGTTGTGAGTGAACATCTAACCGCATTACTCAGACTCTCCCAACTGGCAGGTGTGTAGCAGCGATGAAGCTCAGCGTAGGTGGGCGCAGGCTGTGAGGGGTCTCTCCCGGCGATATTGAATAGTTCCTCTGACCAGGTCACGGTATCGGTTTCTATAATCCAGTCAAAGACACCTATATGTGCCAGGAGATGTGCCTCTTTCAAACCCTCCTGCGCAGATACAAGCTCCATTTCTACCCGCTTACGCTCGGTGACATCATTGATAATAGAGAAGAGGACCGTTTTTCCTCCCATCTCGATCGGAGAGGAATGCACTTCCACAGTCCGAACCTCTCCGCTTGCAAGCCGGTGGGGAAACGTAAAAAAGTTGTTCTTCTCCTGCGCTGCTTTCTTCATCTCTGCGGCAATCTCTTCCGGAGACTGGCTATTGATATCATTAATGGATTGTGCACAGAGATCATTCCGTGATCTGCCGTAAAACCGTTCTGCGGCCAGGTTTGCATCTATAATGTTCCCTTTTTCAGGATCGATCAGGAGCATGACGGAATCGTGCCGCTCGAACATTGAATGGAACCGCTTCTCGCTCGCTTTCAGCGCCTCTTCCGCCTCTTTGCGTTTGTTGATGTCTTCCAATAACCAGATAGAACCCTTTGACATGTCAGAGGGTTCAATGGCCCTGCCATTACATGAAACCCAGATTGGAGTGGTATCACGCCGTATCAACTCCATCTCGGTCTCATAGGTATTTCCCAGTGCAAGGACCGGGTAGGCGTTCCTGCCCATTTGTTCATACGCCTCCTGAGAGGGATACAATTTTCGTGTAGTCTGCCCCACCAGTTCATCCGATGGATATTGAAATATATCTTCAGTTTTCCGGTTTACCCAGATCTGTTTTCGGTCTATTAACAGGAAAATGCCTATATTAGCATTGTCAAGGATGATTTGCCGCTCCTGCAAAATATTAAACAGTTTTTCTTCAGCCACTTTGCGCTCGGTGATATCCTGGTTAATCCCCTTTACTTTTACCGGGTTACCCTGTTCGTCCTTTTCGAGTCTGCCAATGGAATGGAGTATCTTCTGGGCGGAGCCATCTTTGGGATTGATAATAAAGTCAAGGTCATACTCCTTTCCTTCATGAATCAAATCATTGAATGCTTTAAGAACCAACTCAGGTTCCACGATGCAGGATGTAAAATTTTCAATCGGGAAAGTACCTGCCATACGGGGATACCCGAACAGGTGACACCCCTCTTCAGAGCCCCACATCAGGTTGGTTTTTAAATCATACTCCCAACATCCGATATGACCGATCTCCTGCGTCATCTGAAGTCGGTTTTCATTTATCCGGAGTGCTTCTTCCTCACGCTTGCGCTCGGTAATATCCTGCACAAAACCGTAATGGTTTTCTATGCCGGTTATCGGATCGGTGTATAATGAGAACGAGAGAACCGTGTCAATAATCTTTCCGTCTTTTTTCCGGTACCTGTTCTCGAATATCTTCCACATACCCCTGTTCTGTTGAACCTCCCGGACAAATGCGGGACGTTGTTCAGGGTACTCATAAAGAGCTTCTGCTATTGAGGTTTTGTTGACCGTTTCTACCAGTTCTTCCGGTGAATCGTACCCAAGCATCGAGGCAATGGCCGAGTTGACAAAGACAAATTTTCCTTCTGGAGTCACCTGGAACATCCCGAGCGGTATATTTTCAAAAAGGTTGCGGATCTGGAGATCGCGTTTGTGGTTTGCTTCTGTACTCTGTTTACTCTCGGTAATATCCTGCACAGTACCATGGAGCCCGACGATCTTTCCATTCCCGTCACGTTGTACGCCACCGAATGCATTCGTCCATCGTATACTGCCATCCGGACGGATCATTTCCAGTTCAAGGTTATA
Source organism: Methanomicrobiales archaeon (assembly GCA_037130095.1). Lineage (GTDB taxonomy): Archaea > Halobacteriota > Methanomicrobia > Methanomicrobiales > Methanospirillaceae > CAIKOD01. Next base: position 6,983 of record JBAXTR010000049.1, on the reverse strand, counting down.
TGGTTTGCCGTTAGTGAGTGCTCTTGTAACTGCATCATTAAGAAGATTCCAGCTGGCGGGTGCATAGATACGTGGAAGTTCGGTATAGGTGGGCGCCGGGAGTGACGGGTTCCAGCCCGCAATATTGCATAATTCATCGGACCAGGTTACCGTGTCGGTTTCTATCACCCAGTCCCAGGTCCCGATATGTGCAAGGTGATGGGCTTCTTTGAGTCTCTCAAGAGCCGATGCCAGTTCCAGTTCAGCCCGCTTGCGCTCGGTGATATCAATTCCGATCCCCATAAAATAGAGCTGCCCTGGCGTTTCAAACCTGACACCCGTAAAGAAGAAAGGGATAAGATGACCATCTTTCGCCATTAAGGTACTTTCAACCGAACTCTGACCTTGTTCCATCACCAAGTCTATGGCTTTCAACACTGCATCTTTGTATTCTGGCAGGTGCAGGTCCGTTCCCGACTTCCCTTTTATCTCTTCCGCAGTGTAGCCCAAAAGTGTCTCATGCTGCTTGTTCCAGCGTATCAGTCTGTTTTCAGGATAGGTGTAGAGATAAAAGATCCCGGGGAGGCTGTCTAATATTAATTTTGAAAACTGTTGTTCTTCTCTTAATGAATCATCTACCCGTTTGCGCTCGGTGATGTCGGTTAAGAAATTGAGCGTAGCAGGACGTCCATCCCAGTCTATCACGACGACACTTAGTTCAACCCACCGGGTACTCCCGTCCCTTGAAATCAGCCGGAAGGCGTAGCGGGACGGCCCCTCCTCTCCCTTCATCCGCTTCTGGTACCGCTCCACTACCATGGCACGGTCATCCCTGTGGATAAACGCGGAGAACTGCATGGACAGGAGCTCCTGTTCCGAATACCCGGTAAAATCGATCGTCCGGTGATTGACCAGCTTCAGCATCCCGTCCTGCACAACGACAATTGCCTCATTTGAATGTTCGATTAAGTGCCGGTATTTCTCCTCGCTCTTCCGGAGTGCATCATCCGCTCTTTTACTGGACGCCGCTGTCTTGATCTTGTGCGTCAGTTCGGCAAACTGTGATTCGGGTTCACCACCTTTCTGGAGATAGAAGTCAGCACCACTATTGATTGCCTGGATAACAACCTCTTCTCTGCCTTTCCCTGTAAACAGGATGAACGGAATTGATCCAAATCGTTTCCGCACTTCAATAAGGAACTTGATGCCATCCATCCCCGGCATCTGGTAATCGGAAATTATTGCATCGAAATTTTCCTGCAGGAGGAGGTCTAATGCAGCCGGTGCCGAATCTATGGTCGTTACAGAAAAATCCCCGGATTCCTCTAAGAACAACTTGCCGATCTCCAGAAGATCGGGTTCGTCATCGACATAGAGGACCCGGAGTGTGTCTGTCATAATTCTATTTTACCCCCGGTCCGCCACATCCCCTTCGGCACGGTCATCTCGAACCGTACTCCTTTACCCGGCTCACCCGTCTCGGTGATAGTGATGCCGGTAATATCGAGGATCTCCCGCACAAAGATGAGACTCCCCCTCGATGCACGAGGCCCCTCGCTGCGTAAAAAGATCTGTTCCTTTTTCCCCTGCGGAATGCCGATCCCGTCATCTTCAAAGAAAATAGTGGCCCCTAAAGGGGTGACCGTGTGCCAGATCCGGATTCTGGTGACATTTTCCCCGTGTTTCACTGAGCTCTCGAAGAGGCGCTGGCAAACTTTTTCCAGCAGGGCATCGGCAAAGATCTCGAGGTTTCCGGTTTCAATGCTGTGCTGAATTTCGTTTATAGATATATGGGAGAGCCCGAGCAGCATCGCCATCTTCACGTTCTGCCATTTCGGGGGTTTTGCACCCATGTCCTGGTAATCTTTTGAATATTCAATGGTCTCGTGGATTAACCTGACCGCCCGGACACCTTTTTCTACGGTCTCGATGATGTCGTCCTGCCCGGCTAGTTGATTTTTTAGCAGCTCAAAGTAACTGTTAAGAATAAAGGTCAGGTTGGTTAAGTCTTTTCGTGTCAGTTGGGAGAGGATATTGAGTTTCTGGTTCACCCGCAGGAGGGTGTCTTCGGCCTTTTTCCGCTCGCTTAAATCTACGTCAAAACAGAACTGGATTGTACTCCTTCCGGGAATTTTTACTACCGCGTGGCTCGAAAAGACCGGCACCAGCGAGCCGTCCTTGTGCAGCAGCTCAAGTTCTGCGGAAGGTTCCGGGATACCGGACTCTGCCATGCGGGCAATTGCTTTTGTTACCTCGTCACGCGCCGGAATGGGGACAAGGAGGTCCCGGATATCCCGGCCTATCGCTTCTTCAGCTGTATATCCGTATATACGGGTATTTGCCTCGTTCCAGTAAACTACGGTGTGATCCGGGCGGTATCCCTGCACGGCAACCGACGGCACCCGTTCGAGCAGGGTACGCAACATCTCCTCGCTCTTTGCAAGCGCGTCTTCCGACTGCCTGCGCTCAGTGATGTCCTCTGCCAGGGAGAGCATGTATGTCTTATTTCCTGTCCCAAAAACATTTGCAGAAAATAAAATATCCCGGATTTCTCCATTTTTTGTCCTGAAGGTTACGTTTTTCTTGTGTACACTTCCCTGTATTGTTAACTGCCTTACAAACGCATCCCGCTCTTTTGGGTACACCCAGAAATTCAATTCACTGGTAGTTTTACCAGATATTTCATCCAGTACGTATCCTGACCATTCTTCAAATGCACTGTTGATATCCAGAATAATACCGGTCTGCATATCGGTGATAGCAATGGGATCAGGACTTGCTTCAAATGCTGCAGCAAACTTCCTCTCGGAAAACCTGAGTTCGTCTTCTGCCACTTTGCGCTCAGTTATGTCCCGTGAGATACCGAAAATTTCAAACGGGTCCCCCTGCTCATCGAAAACCAACGTTGACACAACTTCAGTGGAAACCACCGACCCATCTTTACAAGGCTGATCAATCAGGTTTGTCGTTATATGCCGACTCGTATCTCCGGGCTTTCTTTTTGCGATTCCCTCCTGTATTAAACGGTTGACGGTTTCCATGGATTCTGGTGTCAACGCTTCCACCATGGTCTGGGTCATCACCTCTTCCGGGGTATAGCCACGCAATTTTTGCACTGACGGGCTTACATAGGTGAATTTATCCATTTTATAATTTAGTGTCCAGATAACATCGGCAGTATTTTCAGAGATTAAACGGTAACGTTCTTCGCTCTCCCTGAGATCTTTTTCATTTTTTACGAGCATATCGAACTGCCCGCGCAATTCCTCTTCGGCGGCGGCGATATCCTCATAGGATACGCTGAGCTCTGTCTCCACCCGCCTGCGCTCGGTGATGTCGCGGGTGAAGGTCGAAAAACCAACCACCACTCCATCCTTGAAGATCGGGTTATAGGAAGATTCGAAAAACCTCTCCTGGCCGCGGGTCATGGGTAGGTTGAAATCGATGGAGAATGATTCTCCTGCCAGTGCCCGTTTATTGTTGGCATCCCAGAAGCCCCGCATCGAGTCGGGGAAGAGATCAAGTGTACAAAGGCCGGGACGCAGCTCTATCCCAAAAATGCTGCGGTAAATCTCACTGGCAGCCCGGTTGTAGACCAGCAGGCGGATCTCATTATCGTACGACGCAATAATATCGTCGGTATTTGCAATGATTGCCTGGAGATTCGCCTCGCTTTTAGTCAGGTCTGCCTCGGCTTTGTGACGCTGTACAGCCTGCCGGATTTTCAACATCAGTTCTGCGAACTGGGCCTCCGGATCGCCACCTTTCTGAAGATAAAAGTCCACTCCGTTATTGATCGCCTGGATGACGACCTCTTCCCTCCCCTTTCCGGTGAAGAGGATAAACGGTATAACCCCTAATTTCGCCCTGACCTCAATGAGGAACCGGATACCGTCCATACCGGGCATCCGGTAATCGGAAACGATAACATCAAATTGTTCTTTTTTGAGAAGTTCCAGGGCCGCAGATGCCGAACCAATAGTTATAACGGAAAAATCCCCGGTATGTTCCAGGAACACCTTACCGATCTCAAGAAGAGCGGGCTCATCATCAACATAGAGAACCCGGACTGGAGATGGCATTATACTTCCACTGGTGTTTATTACTTCATACTTTTTTGCATTGAGATGCCAGATGCAACCCATACACTTTTCCGGGATGTCCCGAGTATATTTTCAGAATCAGGGGGCAGAAGATCAGTAAATTGAAGAATTGGAGAATTGGGGATAATTATCAAAATTTGAAAAGATTACCTGAACATCCCCTTCGGTACAACCATCTCAAAACGTGCTCCTTTGCCGGGTTCCCCAGTCTCGGTAATCGTAATCCCGGTGATCGCAAGGATCTCCCGGGAGAGGGCTAAACCAAGTCCGGTATTCTTCCCAAATCCGCGTTCGAAGATTTTTTCCTTTTCTTCAGCAATAATCCCATCACCATCATCCTCGCATACGATGACCTGATCATCACCGGCTTCCCCAACAGAGAACCGGATTGTCGTGAGGTTCCCCCCATACCGGGCAGCGTTGTCCATCAGGTTGTAGAAGACCTTGACAACCAACGGATCGGCGAACACTTCTGTACCTGAAGGGATATTGTTCATCACGGTGACCTTTCCGAGCGGGGCTTGTTTTGCCGCAGTGTCCACGAGTATACGGATATCCTGCCATGTTGGAGCCTTCACGCCGATCTCCTCGTATTCCTTGGTGAACTGGACCATGGCAGAGATGCGCTGTGCAGCGGTTGCTATCTTCTGGAAATATTTGTTGTGAGTTGTATCGGGCTGCTTCTTTTCAAGAATGCGGAGATACCCCGCGAGCACCGTGAGCTGGTTGTTTATGTCGTGTCGGGTGATGCCGGAGAGAAGGTTGAGTTTCTTGTTTGCGAGGGCAAGTGCTTCTTCCGCTAGTTTTCGCTCGGTTATATCGCGGGCAATAGATAATGCCGCTTTCTTTCCATGTAATTCGAGAATATTCGTGCTGATTTCCACCGGGAATTTCGTTCCGTCTTTTCTCCGGTGGACTGCATCAAACGTCCCATGGCCCTCCTCCTGAATCAGGCGGGCAATTTGTGGCATATCAAGCTGGTGTTCCTGAGACACAATCTCGTAGGGTGACATCCCGAGTAATTCGTCCCGGGTATAACCGAGACGCTGGCAGGCAATGTTATTTACTTTGGTATACCTGCCAGGTTTCCCATCCGGCAACAGATCGTGGAGGAATATTGCATCGTTCGCATTGTCAAACAGGCCCCTGAACAAATCATCGCTCTCACGGAGTGCTTCCTGGACTGCCCGTATTCTGATAAACGCATCTATCCGTGCGATTAGTTCATCTTTCCCGACGGGGCGGAGTATATACCCGTCAGCAAGTCCCCGTTCAAATCCGTCCACCTGGTCCTGTGACGAAATCCGCTCTCCTGAACAAAGTACCACAAATACAGATGACAGGGCAGGGTCCTTTTTGATCTGCAGAGCGACATCCACGCCATTTCCATCCGGAAGATTCACATCGAGGAGGACCAGTGCCGGACGGCGCTCCTGTGTTAGTTTTATTGCATCAGCGGCATTCTGACCTTCCATTACTGAGAAACCTGCACCGCGAAGGATCCTGGATGTTGCAAAGAGCACATTAGGATCATCATCTATAACGAGGATGCTGATCTGACCTGGTGATCTACCGGACCTTTGAACAGGGTCGTTATCATCCATGAACAGGACTACCCGGGTCCGGCCTTTAACGCATCATCGCTGATCTCCGTGAATCCAGGGATATGGACAATCAGCCAGTCGAAGAACGGGTACACCTCACGATACACCGGCTCCGGAAGCTCCTCTTTGAGGATCTGCGCAAGAGTACCGAGGTTGGCGGGCCAGTAACTGACCTGGAACCCATGCGCCCGGTACGCACGAAAAGCCCAGAGAGCGGTCTCTACAAAGACTGCCGGTTCATAATTCTGGAACAGGGACGCCATAAACCGGAGGAAGTTGCGGGAATTGTTCTCCATCATTGCCTCGTTGCCAGGTCCAATAAGCCGTTCAATGTCTGGTCGCGACAGCATCCTCTGGTTGAGTTGCGCTGCTGCTGTGTCAAGTTTTCCCAGAAACTCTTCCGTTGAAATCGCCGAAGGTGCCTTGAGCACTGTTGCAGATTGTATCAGATCTTCTTTGTTCATTCGTTTTTCACGTCCTTGAAATTCATTACTCGTCGGTAAACAGGTCAATGAGTACCCGGTAATCTCCTGTCAGCCACGGTACCCGGATGCACCCATTACCTGCCCTGGCTTGTATTCAGCCAGGCAGGAGTCCGGCAGGATAAAACCGAATACCGAACCCTTCCCGGGCTCACTTTCGACAAACATCCGCCCCCCGTGTGCCTCAACGATCTTGCGTGAAATGACCAGTCCTAGCCCGATACTTCTCTCACCGCTTTTCTTTTTGCCCCCGGTCCCGGCGAAAGACTGGAATAATCGCTTCTGCTGATCGGGTGGAATCCCTTCTCCCTGGTCTTCAACCTGGAACCTGACACCTTCATGAAGGTGTTCACTCCGGATGGTCACGCATCCGCCTTCCGGAGAGTGTTCAATCGCGTTGCTCAGGAGGTTGGTGAATACCTGCTCTATTTTCGGCCCGTCTACCTTCAGTTTTAGCGTTGACGGGTCTAATATCGTCTCAATCCGGACCTGGCGCCAGATTGTTCCGATACCGAGGAGAGTCTCTACATTTCTGACCAGGTCAGCGAGTTCCACGTTCCCAAGAGTAAGGCTGAGGTGTCCGGACTCGATGATACTGACATCAAGGAAATTATTGATCACCTGGCTCATATGGATTGCAGTAGATTGAATGGTCTCGAGGAACTGCATCTGTTGAGAATTCAGGTGGCCCGATAAGTCTTCTGCCAGAAACTCGGTGTAATTTATGATGATCCCAACGGGGTTGCGCAGGTCATGGGCAGCCATTCCAAGGAACTGGTTCTTCAGAGCGTTCAGTTGTGCCAGTTCTGCGTTTT
>JBAXTR010000048.1:0-10900 GCA_037130095.1 Methanomicrobiales archaeon | reverse complement strand
GTACCGTACTCTCCTGATCTCAGGGATGTCGGAAACCTGGTCCATATCCTCCTCTGTGACCCTCTGGAGTGCAGGCCAGGTCCGGTTCCCTGTATCACACCCGGTAATGAGGTCAATAAATTTTAATGACCATGAATCTGTTTCTTTTTCAATTACCAGCCATTTGAGTGGGTTGATTGTCGGGTAGGTTTTCCCCCTGATTTTTATCGCTGCTGCTATACGGATAGTCAGACTGAAGGTGAAATAAGCAAGGAAAAGGATTCCGTACGTTATCAGACCTGAAATTGGTACCAGGCCCGCTACAAAAAGGATAATAAATGTCCAGCTGATCAACATCATCACTACACTTGGTCCGGCAAAGATCCCGAGGGTGTATTTTGTGTCTTTTAATAGCCAGAATAATGGTATACCGGGACTGGCGAGAAAATCAAGGGCCAAATGAACCATAGCACCTCCTATGACTGCAGCAAGTGCCAACAGATTGAATGTAAACGGGAAGGTAAGAAGGAAAAAATGTTCAACGACCCGGGTGACAACATACATTATTCCATAAGCTGCTATTGCCATACAGGCAGCCCCGGCAATACTATGTGCCGCTCCGCCGTGAATGAATAGATACAAACCCGGGCGTTTCGACGAGATCAGGTAAAAAAGGACGTCCGCATCAAGGATAACTGCCCCGAGAATTCCAAATGGGACTAGTTCAGGCGCCCCTATTGCTATGAGCAGGCTGACAACCAGCAATGCATGGGTGAGACTATCCACGGATTATAGGTTATCCCGCTGGATATTAATCGTGATCTGGTTATCTTGTTGTATCCAGGGAATTATAACAATGTTATCACTACCTTCCGGGTACCAGACACAACCTTCCCGTGTATAGGTAAGGAACTACGGAAAATATTCTGGGTATGCCATTATTCCTTGCGTATTATCCGATCCTACAGGTTCCTGGAATATTTGAATCTAAAAATTCCGCAGATACGATTGGGTACACAATCCCAATTTTTTTATTTCTTCATGCTGATACTATACAATAAACGGAGTCCTATTGTGTGTATTGCAATTCCCGCTGAAGTAATTGAAATTAAGGAAGGAAATATAGGCGTCGTTGATTACGGTGACCTCAAACAGGAGATACGACTTGATCTCGTGGATGTCGGGGTAGGGGAATTTGTACTGGTCCATGTCGGCTTCGCAATTCAAAAAATGTCAAGGGAGGAAGGACTCGAGACCCGTAACCTCTTCCGTGAAGTATATTCCGCAATGGAGCAGAAACCCCCCGTAACCCTTTAATTCCGTGATATTTTTATTCATTTTTCTGACATTTTTTTTCTGGAGTTCTGCTGATCAGAGTACCAGGGCTTTTTTATTGAAAAAAATGCAATCCTGCAGAGGAGTAATAACGTAGCTAATCCATGAGCCTGTATAATCTGTAACGTTTGATTGCCGGAATAATATCCACCGAATAATATTGGCAAAAAATTATAAACACGAGGATGTGATTTTACTCTCATCAGTACATTATCCCGGGAATTTATCCTGGTGTACATTATGGCGGGGAAATCTGGTATAATCCGTGAACTTGGCGAGAGTGGTCTTCTGTTACCAGAGATGGTAAATAGTGGGCTGACTGCGAATGACCAGGTAAAGTATTTTTTTACCCTGCTCCAGACGGCACAGACACACGCTGATCATCCGAACCTTGAGTATACCAATCTTTCGAGAGAGCGTGAAGCGGCGGGCATAGAATCCGGAATCTTTGATCATGTCGTATCAGGCGCAAAAAGGACCGGGCCCGCAACATACCTCGTACCTGAACTCGTTGCTATCCTCGGTGAGGTCAGGCGTTGCTTCCATGTGATGCAACTCCCTATTACCAGGAACGAACCTGCTGAAGCGGAAGACTACATGGCAAGGATGAACAAGCTCCTGGATGAATTGCCTGAACCAGATGAAAATACCATCAGCGGAAGAGCAATCGCAGATATTACCCGTGGAGACCCATCCGGGCCGGACAGCCTTCACGTCCTCCTGATGGACATGCATAAATCATTAAACAATCTCCAAAAGCTGATTTCTACCGAAAATATTGCCGGGGCGATGACATATAATCTCCCGGAAGAGGACAAATGTTTTATCCGGGCATTTATGTCAGGGGTTAACAGGACAGCCCCGCTGAAATTCGATCATCCCGGTCTTGGTACAACGGCCACGAGATCAAACGGGAGGATTGTGATCCAGAATGATATCGGGCTGACTGATGCACACATCCTTGTCATTCATGTTGAACAGACCCATGTCAGTATCAAGTATACTGATATTCATATGCCCCGGCTCCAGTTTTTCCAGGGCCTTTTTGAATCCTGGAACATGGTCTGGGATGATACCCGCTCAAGAAAAGGTGATGCAAGCTTCGAAAAGAGACTTTTTCACCTGTCGACCGGAAGTTTCCTTGCAAAAGATGAGGAAGAACAGAGAAATTTTCTGGAATTTCTTGGTTCGAGGATAGTGTTTCTTATCGATTGGAACAGGGCTAGGAAGCGACTCCGCAGTTTTCTCCCCAATAAAGACTCTGTGGCTGTTATCAGGTGGGCAGCTGAACATGAAGTCGGGCATGTCGGTTTCCTCCAGCTCGGGGGGGAGCAACTGATCTATGACGGGCTTGAAATGGCTGCGAGGATCCCTTTACGGTATGGTGAACCCCTGTACCAGATCCTCGGGAGGGAGCGGACATTAGAGTATTTCCAGTGGGTTTTTAATGCCGCAGCGAAAGGACTGCTTGCCAATCACTCCCGGTTACTTATCCAGGACGAAATCAAAGCTGAATTACTCAGGTATTTCCATTCTGCCCATGAAAACCTGATGGAAATCTGTGAACAGCACGCAACTCTCACGGTTGAAGTAGCAATGGCTGTCAGGGATGCGCTCCTCCACATACAGAGAAAAGAAAACGGCCAGTTTACCGAGAGAACGGCAAGGCGGGCAAAAGTCTGGGAGAGTGAGGCAGACAACCTCGTCTCAAAAGTACGGTCTCTTTCACTCCGCTTCGAAGCTGCCCGGCAATATACTGACCTGATAAACGTTGCAGACGATGCGCTAGATTTTCTTGAGGAGGCCAGTTTCTTCACGACCCTGGTCCCGAGGAGTACCCATTCCGAAAAGATGTTAATGGATCTCGTCAGGCTTGGGGAGATTGCATTAAAAGGGAGCCAGGAATATCTGAAAGCGGTTATTGCTTCCCAGTATATGCATAAAGGATACAGCCGGGAAGAGATGCAGGACTTTATCCGCGCAATTGACGGGGTAATTAGCATGGAACGGGAAGCTGACGAGGCACTCAGAAATGCAGAGAAGGTGATCCTTGCGGAAACAACCGATTACAAGGAACTACGGGTCTTCTTTGAAATCGCACGTATTATTGAGAGTTCAACCAATTCCCTTATGAAAGCCGCATTTGTGTTAAGGAACAATATACTCGAAAGCCTGAACTGGTAACCATGACGAAAGATTCCTCACCGCTTATTGTATTTTTCGGACCTGGAATGAGAACCGAAATACCTCCGGAAGATTTCGGCAACAAGGCGGCCGGTCTTGGAATAATGTCCTCGCTCGGCATACCAATCCCCCCCGGTTTTGCACTAAACGTGTCAATATGTGAAGACTATTATAAAAACGGCATGAAACCCTCCCCGGGTCTTTCTGAACTCCTCCTGGAAGGGATCTCGTATCTTGAACATGCAACCGGTCTCCAGTACGGTAGTGAGCGGAAACCTCTCCTGGTGTCAGTAAGGTCGGGAGCGCCTGCATCCATGCCGGGTATAATGGACACCCTCCTTAATGTGGGGCTGAACCTTGCAACGATCCGTGGCCTGGTTTTTATGACCGGTAACCCGAGGTTTGCATGGGACTCATACCGGCGGCTTTTCGAGAACATGGCTGAAATTGTTTTCCGCCAGAATCCCCACCAGTACCGGGCCCTCCAGGCAGAAATAATGGAAGAAGAGGGAATAGCTGACGTTGTTGAGATGGATTCGGCAAGCCTTAAAAAGTTGGCGTTTCAATACCAGCGGTTGTTTTTTTCCATTGATAACAGCGAATTTCCGGAGGACGTAAAAAAACAACTCCTGATCTCCTCAGTGGCGGTTCTCCACTCATGGACAAATCCAAGGGCCGAGTCTTTCCGGAGGATGAACCCTATAAAAAACCTGCGTGGAACCGCTATCACCATCCAGGCAATGGTATTTGGGAATATGGGCCTGAATTCCGGAGCCGGAGTAACTTTTACCAGGAATCCCTGGAGTGGGGAGAATGAACCGGTAATTGATTTCAAATTCGGTGCTCAGGGAGAAGATGTTGTTTCCGGGAACCAGTCCGCAGCAACGCAGAACGAGTTAAAAAAATCAATGCCTTCTGTTTACGCGGACCTCAGGCAGATTGCCAGAATGGCTGAATTGCATTTCCAGGATATGCAGGACATGGAGTTTACCGTTCAGGAGGGAAAGCTCTACATCCTACAGACCCGCAACGGAAAACGTTCGCCACTTTCTGCCATTAGAATCGCTGTCGATATGTGGCGGGAAGGAATAATTACACCGGATGTTGCATTGTCCCAGGTGGAAGACCTCGATCTTGAAGCTATCAAGGTCCAGTGTGTTTCTACAATGGATTACCCTATTGCAACGGGGACCTCAGCATCCGGGGGTGTTGCGATGGGAAGAATAGTTTTCACCCCTGAACGGGCGTTAGTAGATGCATCATCCGGTCCGGTAATCCTGGTAAGGGAGATCGCATCACCCGGGGATATCGAGGGTATACGTGTTGCCTCGGGGCTTCTGACAGCGAAAGGAGCACGGACATCGCATGCCGCAGTTGTTGCCAGGCATATGGGGAAGGTTTGTATCGTAAATTGTGCAGGACTTGAGATCGATTTCACCCACAACAAATGCAACCTTGGTGGGCAGGTACTCAGGGAAGGAGATACTATTTCGCTGGATGGAAATTCCGGTTCGATATACAATGGTGTTGTCGGGATAACCTATGAAACCCCAAGGGAATTGCTGGAAAATGTTAATTCCTGGAAAAAATCCCCTTAAAAAACTCACACGGGAGGATAATATCAGGGTCGAAACACGGTTAGTTTATCGGTTTTTACCCATGGTAATATTTTGATCCCTAAGATTCCTGCTGAAACCTGGATACCATAACCAGATGTACAACCCTGCCATGTATTTCCATGGAAATAATGTAATTCAGCGTTCTGTGCGTTTATACTGTCTTATTTCTTTAAATTGCACGCCTTCTCCGGGATCCGAGACAGTAAAAAAAACATATACTAATTAACTTCAAAAAGAATGGTGGTCTACAGGTGATTAGTACGAAATTGCGATATCTGTTAATATTTGCCCTTGTTATCGGGATGATGACAATCGGTTTTGTGTCGGCTGAGGAACTGCCAGTTGGAAATATTGGCGGTGGAAATGGGTATTATGATATTTCATCCAACCCTGAGGGCGGGACGGTCATCTTTGATGGGAGTGCTAAAGGGACGACACCCGTAACAGTTGAAGTGAGCAATTCCGGGAGTCCCGGACATGTTATCAGCATCTCCAAAGAGGGGTACCAGACCTGGACCAGGAACTATCCGGGAAACCCATTTGAAGGGGAAACAATCAGTATCACTGCAGATCTTGTATTCATACCGGTTACCGAACCGACAACCCTGCCCCCTACTACAATAATCGGTGGTGGAAAGGGGTATTACGATATATCGTCGACTCCTGAAGATGGGACGGTTATCTTTGATGGTAAAAACAAGGGGCTTACCCCGTTAACTGTTGAGGTGAGCAGCTCCGGGACACCTGGTCATACCATCAGTATTTCAAAAGAAGGGTACCAGACCTGGACCACAAACGAACCCGGTAACCCGTTTGAGGGAGAAACCGTTCATATCAATGCCGAACTCGTGTTTATTCCGATTACTCTTCCGACTACGCCAATCGGAGGTGAGAAGGGATATTATTATGTTACGTCCAGCCCGAGCGGTGCCGCTGTCAGCCTTGATGGAACAGGTGAGGGATCAACACCGGTCACATTAGAAGTAAGTGCCACAGGGTCACCAGGTCATACCATCGGCGTTTCAATGCCAGGCTACCAGTCGTGGAGCCAGTATTATGCGGGTAACCCACCTGCAGGATCAACGGTTAATGTAAATGCTGTATTAACCTCCAATTACCAGGCAGGTAACATCCAGGTCGGGTCCTCCCCGTCAGGTGCATATGCTGTCCTTGACAATGGTCAGAACTCACTGGTTACCCCGGGCACATTCTCATCAGTGTCTGTTGGCTGGCACAATGTGAGGATCACAAAATCCGGGTACCAGCCTTATGCCACAGATATCCAGGTAAATTCGGGAGGCTCTGCGTACGTGTTCGGCAACCTTATCCAGAACGTGCAACAGGGAAGTATATCTGTCAGCTCCACTCCAAATGGCGCCGGGATCTACGTTGATACGATTTACCAGGGAGAAACAAACCAGATCGTTGGTAATCTTGCCGTAGGTTCCCATACTGTGACTCTGAAAAAAGCAGGCTACCAGACCTGGTCAACACAATATACCGTTAATTCCGGACAGACTACGTATGTCAATGTCCAGCTAACGCCGGTTTCGAACCCGACAACCGGTGATCTCGAAGTCGTTTCTTCCCCGTCTGGTGCGGCGGTTTATGTCGATACAAATTACCAGGGATCCACATCGCCGGGAAGCCCTCTTGATGTCGTTGGGTTAATACCGGGTACCCACACGGTCGTGCTGAAAAAGTCCGGGTACCAGGACTATACAACCACCGTGAATATCCGTGCAGGACAAACTGCACAAGTATCGGCAACACTTGTTCCCTCGGGGCAACCATCCTCAACGGCAAGTGTCCAGGTATCATCAGACCCAAGCGGTGCCGATGTCCTGATCAATAATGCGTACATTGGTGTTACACCATTAACGGCCCAGAATATACAGCCTGGGTCCTCAACGGTAACGATCAAGCTCGCGGGTTACAATCCGTATACGAGTACCCTGCAGATTAGTGCAGGCCAGGCACTCCAGATAAATGCAGCCCTCTCACCAATCGCTACACCCACGAAGAAGGCGCCGGTTAGTCCTCTCGGGGCGATCTTCGCAGTCGCAATTATCGGTATCATTTCGTTAGCAACTTTCCGACGAAAAATGTGAAGGAAATAACCTTTCTTTTTTCCGTTCCCTTACTCCTGAAGGTTTTTCATTATCATTCAATCTGGTTCTGATTCCTGCATTACTAAACGAAATTAAAAAAAATTCACACCATTGCAGGAGGTAACAGGACAAAAAATGATAATGATAATTACATAATTGATATTTGCCGATGTTTGGAACGTGCTGCCAGGGGGAAATGTGGTATTCCCTGGCCGGATTAACCTGATGAAGTGATTTTCATAGTCCAGATGTGAGTTCCCACTTATGTCTTGTTCAATTAAGTGACTATTTTAATTGGTTTTTTCCCCGCAATTCCAGAATTAAAAATACAAGGAGAATAGCTGAAATCCCAAGCACCGTAAGGGTGATAAATAAACTGATCCATGACATAATTCCCTGCTGGTAAATAAATGCCGACCAGAGAAATGCTACAAGCGATATCAGGGAATAGAAGATCAACCCCCTATCATCCATTACGTCCATTATTGATTGATGTATCAACCCTGGTTATTATATGTTTTCGCCAGACAAACTGAAGATCCATTGCCAGGAATGAATTATTCAGAAGATCGAGTAGTATGGTGGTAACATCATATTAGTCATTAAAAATGGTTACGATAAACAGGTTCGGCCTGACCAGAACTAATTCTCGACCAAGATTGGTAACTACTGAAGAAATTAATGTTCCGGAACAGGAATCGAAAAATGTGTAAAATATGCTGCTATGGGGACTCCTGACAATTAGTTAGATTCCCCTGTAAAAAGTATCATTTTTGATGAGAAGGGCAAATATATTTTCTTTTCATTTTTTAAGATAGTGCGCTCTGCCGGTGGCGGACCTGCCGCCAACGCGGGGGTCCTGCCCCCACTCCGGAAAGTTCACACAAAAAATACAATGTCGTTCGCACCACTGCCGAGGTCTGTGGGCCTCGTCTCGGAGGCGCTCCCTGATTCTTCGGTTTATTAGAAGGAATGACGGGCAGCATGTTTGCCTCCTTGTTTCCTCGCTCGCTCCGCTCCGGCTCCGGGCCGCGTCACCTTCACATCATGCCCTTGTTTTTCATACTGCATCGGGGGGAATGACGGCCATAACTTCGTCGCGTACTCCTCGTTATCGCCTGTTACGTTTTGATGCCGACCGAACTGATGTTCCATCGTCCTCAAAATGGGGCCATTGATATGCCCCCACAACATGCTTTCCGCAATCACTTGCCGGTTCTCTATGCCCGAAGCGCATGGCGCCACCTGCGACGGGCCGATAAAACAAGATAGATTTGGGACAGGGAGCACCGGAGTCAGCGACGAGGCACCCGGTTACCGAGCGCGAGCGAGGTCGAGGTGCCGAGGAGCGACATCATAACAAGGAATAAGAACCCGAAGGGGTGGCGCTCGAAGGCCGGGCCTTCAGGGCCGGACCGTGCGACGCCCCGCAGGGAAAAATTTACTCCTGGTAGTTAATCTGATAAGAAAAGGGATGCAATAGTTAAACCGATCGTGGCCGGTATGTTTGTGTGGGTCACTTCGACCGGCTGCGATTATTTGTTTCTGTTCTCTTTGATAAATTCGGTAAGGTCCTCTTCACTGACACGCCACTCCATCCCGATTTTTATAGCACCCATCCGCTTTTTTAGAATTAGATTCCGGACGGTCTGGGGGTGAAGGTGCAGCATTGCGGCCACTTCTTCTGTCGTATAAAATGTATGAGGTGGGGTTTTAGCCATTAGTACTCAGTCCTCCCCTGGCAACATAACTGTTATGACCGGTTCGCCGTCGTCACCTGGTCCGCAGACTGCTTTGAGTTCGACGGTTTCACCCCCCCGGTGGTGGATAATTCCGGTAGCCCGGGCCCTCTCCCGCAGGAGTTCAAAGGCCACCCGGAATATGATAACACTACTGCTGCGTGACCTGTTTGCTGACATCCGCAGCATCCAGAGCAGGTCCCACAGCCTGCCGGTCAGGTCCTGATCTGGCATCTCGGGAAGATACGAGGGTTCGATGTACTGATACCACGCGGCCCGGGTGAATGCGACCGGGACCGAGATCCCGGCCTGCCGGGTGAGCCCCTCGGGTGCTGCGATCAGTTCGCCATCATTCAGGGCATCGGCCCGGGTATACCTACTGATAATATCCTCCTCGGTCCAGAATGGAATGGGGGTTGAGGTAGTCATACCCGACCACCCCGGAGACGTGGTTTCCCGTTTGTAAACCCGGGACGGATAACTATCTCATTGGATGCCACCTTCGACCACATCCAGCCCATATTATGATTATGTGCATAAACAGCCGCGAAATCAACTGCAGCACCATGATCGATGCATTCCGCGATGAGCTGGGCCCCTGTCCCTCTATTGACAAAAATTTTGTATTCCATCACCAATCACTCCCGTCTGATGGCCACTGGCCGTCAATCTCATCAACTTCAATCGCGTCGAGGTCCTCAATTGTGATCGTGCCGTCGCGGATCTGATCCTGGACACATTCAATGGCCGACTTATCGATGTCGGCAAAGACTGACACCAAGGCAGAGATCCTGACCATGAGCGGCTCCTCCTGGTCTGGTGGCTGGAGCCATTCCTCATGGGCACGTTGCCACCCGGGAGGGAGGTCGTTCATTTATGCCACCTCCGTGATTAATGCTCCAAAGTCCAGCAACCCCGACTGGGTCTGCACCAGGACCATGTCTCCTTCAAAGATGATCCGGTCGTCACCTTCGCGCCAGCCTTCGACAATTTTCACCGCGTGGGCCCTTGCTTGTTCCCGGGTCTGGAAGGTATGGGGGTCTTTCCCCTCCCCTTTCACCAGATCAACCTCATAGACAACGAACGACATCAAAGATCACTCCTGACAATCCCCATGCATGGGCTCATCGACAAGCAGCGCTTAATGGTTACGTGCTTTCCACATGCTCCATTCCAGTCAATTGTGTTTTTTGTATGGTACCAGCGGCACCCGATGCACCGGTCCCCGATCTCAACATCACAACCGAGGCCGATCTCCATCTCCTCGGCCTGATATGCAAGATCCTGCGCATCGAACTCAATCGCAGCAGCCTGTTGGTACAACCTGGCTGATTCTATCCTGAGACCTGCGATGATTGAGGCCTGCGGTTCGGTGATCATGCGGGCACCCCCTGGGGGGTTGCTTGCGCTGTTGCTCCCGAGGTGAATGGTTCCCAGCTGATCGTCGAGATGTTCGCGAACTTCCGCGATCCTGTGACGGTTGCCCGCAGGTGGGAGAGTGGAGAAATGTATCTCCGGCCTTGGATCTGGTACATCACAGCACGGCCGGATCCATTGATCCACGCCTGGCCTGCTTCGGTCGGTTCTCCGGACCCGGCCCAGACTGGCGTCATATCCCAGACCGTCACGCGGGCCTGTTCATCGACCAGGCGCGAAACATCCGAGCGGGCGATCGCCGCCTGGATTATTTTTACATCTATTCTCAACATGCCGCCGGACAGTTTCACGGTCCCGACGTGCTCTATTTTGGCAAAGAGTGTTTGTGTCACTTTCCTTTCACCACATATACTATTAGCATGTGAAGCTATAAGGCAGCGCCATGCACGGTGTGAAAGTGAATGGTATTATTTCGTAGCGTTTGATATCATTTAATGAAACCAGTGGTCGCCCTTCGGGAAGGCCCACTGCCGGCCTCCGGCCGTCTCCGAGGGCC
>JBAXTR010000047.1:0-10947 GCA_037130095.1 Methanomicrobiales archaeon | reverse complement strand
CTGCAGAAGCAGCCATCATGATCCTCAGGATCGATGATGTAATCGCCTCATCCAAGTCTGCAGCCCCCGAAGGCATGCCTCCAGGTGGCATGGGCGGCATGGGCGGCATGGGTGACATGGGCGGCATGGGCGACTATTAATCCCACCCCCCAACCATTCTTTTTAAATTTTGACCGTTGCCTGGCCTAGACTGGGCTTTTTCTTTTTTTTGCAGAAATGTTTTTGGAATGTGAAAGTTTCAACCTGGTGGCAGGGTAGTTGAATATTTTCCCCCTATACATTCAAAGAAGGAAAAAATTATTCGTATTGATAAATATTATTTAAATCAACCATTGAATTAATTACCAAATTATTATCGGTAAGTGCAATTTTATTGATTCTTGTACCACTGTGCACGACATAGAGCGCGGATCCGGTTATTGTCTCGCCCGAATGGATGGTAAAGGGAAAACGGAGATAATCCCGGGCAATCTCATCTGATACTCGTTCTCCCCCATGCTCGAATGTTATCTCCCTTTCGGTCAGGATCAACAAATTTTCTCTCTTTATTGTGACATCAGTCGGATTATTGTTGATGATACTCACGCTAACAACAGCGATCTTTGCTTCCGGGAAAGGACCCATACCTGGGATAGCATTTTTCTGGGCTGCAGAATGAACAACAAATCCTAAATTTTTTGTATACTCGCGGTCGGACCTGCTTTGAGCGCCATTGGAAATATCCGGGACGAATGCTTCACCAAGGATTGTCCAAGAGGGATCTTTTATATAAAAAACCATTGACTCCGTATCTCCCACTAATTCGAAAACAACAGTTCCGCGTATTTTCTCCCCGGGAGCGAGGGTACGCAGGAGTAATGGGTTCCTGCTATTCCCCTGGAAATTCCTGGTATTAGGGTAAACATTTAAATTCTCATTATCCATTTGAAATGAGATAAGTGAAATATTGTCGAAAGAAAAACTCTCTTTCAGGCCAATATTTTTCATTGACACATCAAGAGCTACATGTTTTATTTCCTTTCCGGATTTTTGCATAACCGAATAAACGGTGACATTATGAACTGTAATCTGGATGGGATTGGATGGTGTTATATCCTTCTGAATTGGAGAGCTCTGATCCGATACGTTCATTGGTACTATTGGCACATTCGATGGAGCGATGATGGTGGATTGATTTTTCTCGGGTTGGCCTGACAGACAACCAGTTAAAAAAACAAGGGAGAGAATAAAACAGATCATGATTCCATGTTGAAGAACCATGCCATTCTTACGATCCGTCATATCACAAAATGATTGATATTACATAATTAGTGTATTTATTTTTGAGAGATAATTGGAAGCAATTCCCCAGTTCATCCTTTCAATATTCGGCTATGTTGTAGCATTTCACTTTTCTGTTTTGTGAAACCCGGTTTAAACCCACATAAATTGTACCTAACCTCATGAAGGACAAACCGAGCGATATTGTGAAAGGTTTCCATGAAAATGTTGAAAAAACGAATTCCAATATAAGGAGATTTTGAAGGTGCATTTTCATGGTCGGGGTGTGAGCGTCCCGTTCATGTATGTTGCAGCAAAGTCCCAAAAAGGAAGTAAAAAAATTATTCAGGAATTCCCAAAAAAGAAATGATATTACTTTTCTTCGCGGACCATTTCGATTGCCTTTTTTGGGCATTCGTTGGCGCAGATACCGCAGCCTTTACAGAACCCGAGATCAACTTCGAACTCTTCGCTGATTGCCTGGTCGGGGCAGTACATCGCACAGAGCCCGCACTGGTTGCATTTTTCCTTGTCGACGACAGGCCGGAACACTCGCCATGAACCGGTCTTACCGCAGGCGCCAACCATCGGTTTACTCATCGCAAGTCGCTGTCTCATATGACCAGCTCCTGGTATGCTGCCTCTGCAGCCTTTACATTTCTTTCGTCTGAAAACATTTCAGAGATCGCGAGCTTTGCGGAATCCATGGATACAATCCCCATCTTTGCCAGGGCACCGATCACCGGGGTGTTGAGGATCGGACTCCCCGCTACTACCAGGTTTAACCGGAGTGCAATCGAGGTCAGATCAACAGACAGCGTCTTGAAACCTTTCATATCATGCGGTAGGGTACCGTTAAGGAGTACTTTTCCGCCCGGTTTCAGGCCGTGAAGGACATCGACTACGTCCATGATACTGTTGTCGAGGACGACAATGAGGTCGGGCTTCCTGATCTGGCTGTAAACCTTAATCGGGCTCTCACTGATACGGACGAAGGAGACAACCGGTGCCCCCCGGCGCTCCGCCCCGTAAAACGGGAACGCCGTGGCAAACTTATGGTCCCTGAACGCGGCAAGGGCAAGGAGCTTAGCAGCAGTCACACCGCCCTGCCCGCCCCGTGAATGGATACGGATTTCATACATCAGGTGTCACCCCGAACCAGTACTCCTCCCCGGGACGCCTGCCCCGGACGAAGCCTGCGATATCTTCGTACGTTACTTCCTGTCCACCAAGCCCGGCGATCACGCTGTAGGGTTCTACCCTGCACCTTGACCGGATTGCCTCGGCGAGTATGCCTCCGTACCCGAACGAATAGTCACGGTCGATGACGACGACCTCTTTTCCACGAATATCTAGGTCAGGGAACGGGCGGAACCACCTGATACGCATGGAACCTGCTTTTATACCCTCCTCTCTCAACAGGTCTGTGGCTACCTCTGCCTCTTTCCCGAGTGTCCCCATCGAGATGATCACTACATCGGCATCCTCGCACCGGTAGTCCTCGGTAAACCCGTAGGAACGCCCGAAGCGTTTTGCAAACTCACCCTGGGTCTCTTCGATCACCCTGACCGAGTCCCTCATCGAACGCTCGATGTCCCAGCGGAATTTGAAATATTCATCGGGCCCCGTGAGTGTCCCATATCCCCTCGGGTTGTTGATATCGATGGCATGGGGGAGCTGTAACGGGGGGATAAAATCGCCTACATTTTCAGTCTCGAGGGACTGGTTGATGTGGCTTAAGAGAAACCCGTCGAGGTTTACCATCACCGGGAGGAGGACGTCGTTATGCTCCGCGATCCGGAACGCCATCAGCGTCGCATCATACGCTTCCTGGACTGTTCCCACGTAGACCTGGAGCCACCCGGTGTCCCTTTCCTGCAGGGCATCGGTATGTTCTGCCCAGATATTCCATCCCGGGCCTAATGCCCTGTTAACGTTCGCCATTACGACCGGCAGGCGCCCGCCCGCAGCCCAGTTGACCATCTCGTGCATGTAGAGGAGCCCATGTGAACTTGTTGCGGTAAATGTCCTGACACCGGTGATACTTGCCCCGATGCAGGCGGCCATCGCAGAATGTTCACTCTCTACCATGATGTACCTGCTCGCCAGTTCCCCTGATGAGACGTACTCTGCGATCTGTTCAACAATCTCGGTCTGCGGGGTGATCGGGTAGGCCGCAATTACCGAGGGCTTTGCGTCTTTCACAGCAGACGCGACTGCTTTGTTCCCGGTTGAAATCATCAGCATACGCCTTTCTCCTCCATTTTCAGGCGTTCAGCATTTTTCCTCACGCTGGAGACCAATGCATCCAGTGCCTGCCTGCTGATCCCCTTAAACCGGCCCTGTGGATTCAGGTAGTCCTCGATTGGCAGTGGTTTCAGCATTGCTGCTTTTGACGGGCCGTTGATCGTCAGTTTACCATATTCACGTTCATAGAGGACCCAGATTCCTGTCTTCACCGCAAGTTTCCCGATCTCTATCGTCTGCTCGGTCGGGTACCGCCATCCCGGGGGACAGGGTGCGAGGATATGGATAAATTTTGGCCCGCGGATCGAGAGCGCCTTCGTCACTTTTTTGAAAATATCCTGGGGATATGCACTGCATGCGGTTGCCATGTAGGGGGGGTCATGGGCTTCCACGATCCTGTCGATGTCTTTCTTCGTGTCCAGTTTTCCGCCAGGGGTGGTTGTTGTCCGTGCTCCTGCCGGGGTTGACCCCGAACGCTGCATTCCGGTATTCCCGTATGCCTCATTGTCATAGCAGATATAGAGGAAGTCCGCACCGCGTTCGAATGCCCCTGATAGTGCCTGGATACCGATGTCGACAGTCCCGCCATCACCGGCATACACGATCACATTAGTCTTTTTCCCCGACGACTGGAACGCGGCACTCATCCCCGATGCACATGCAGCAGCAGCGGCAAATGCAACATTATAAACAGGGATATTCATCGCGGTATTGGGGTATATACCCTGGATAACAGCCGTGCAGCAGGCCGGTATCACAAGGACGCTATCCGGACCTGCTGCCTTGAGGATATACCGGAGCACCAGTGATGAGCTACACCCGGCACAGGCTGAGGTACACTTGAAAAGATACTCCTCTTTTGGGATTTCCGTCATTATATTCAGTATAATAGTTATCGATTATCCGGTATTAACCTATTAGTAATAAAAAAACGACGTATCTGGGGTCTTACGAATTGTATAGTTCAACGGTATATCCTGCGTCTTCGAGTATTTTTTTCACTTTCACGTCCCACTGTCCGTCATCCTCAATCGTGAGCAGCCTGACCCGGTCATTCCATATGTTTTCAAGTTCCGGGTCCGAGGTTGAAATACTCCTTCTCCCTTTAATTGACCCGGAAAGGGTTTTTCCGCTGCGATATATCCGCATGCGGCAGCATTTGAACTCCCTGCATGATACCGGGCGTGAATTGTAGACCACGCAGGCATACCCCTCCGTTGTATTTACAAGGAAATGACACCTGTCATTACTTTCCTGGTACCCCCCCTTTTCCCTGAAAACCGGCAGGTAGGGGGACTCCACGTGGGCCATAACAAGGTTGCCTGAGATTAAATCCCTGCAATAGTAGTCCCTTTCACCAAGCTTGCGCTCAATGCGGATGTGCTTTCCCGAAACCATGCAGCATTTTCCACACCGGGTGCAGTCAAATTTCATCATTGTATCAATATATCCCGGCAGGTATTGTATTCTTTCACCCGGGTGTACCATTCACTCATCCAAACCGATGGCAAAATATACCGGGAAATTCACGGTTCCCGGGTTTCAGGTTCAGAAAAAATGCGGTAGATTGTTGCCATTACCCGGTGATAACCCTCCCATTCCCTGATGGTGCCCAGCCTCCTTTCTTCGTAAGGTAACGGCATGAATGGCATATCGTACGAGACGTTCCAGAGTACAAGACCTTCCGGGGGTGCCGGGTGGATACCTCCCGGATAGTCCCCCTCAAGTCTCTTTGCAATAGATGCGATATCACATGTTCCTGTTCCAATATCACGCAGGACTGATGCAATACAGCGTACCATGTGCCACAGGAAACTTTCCGCGGATATCTCAAGAAACAGGACCCCGTTATCTCTCCCAATTGATGCCGCGATAACCCTCCGTTCCGGGTTTTTATTGTCAACCCGTGCGAAACCTGAAAAGTCGTGATTTCCCTGGAAAAGCATTGCTGTGGTTTCCATCCGGGGTGCATCAAGGTCCTGCTCGCGGAAAAAATAACGATAGGTCCTGTATTTTGCATCATAGCGGGGATGAAACCCGGGCTCGACAACCGAATAGCCGGTACACCAGCAGTCCGGAGGCAGCTGGTAATTGAGGGCAGATACTGCCCTTTCAGGACTCCCTGTCAGGAATGAAAAGACCTGTCCTGTTGCATGCACTCCCCGGTCTGTCCGCCCCGATGCAGCAAAACGGGCCTTCCGCCAGTCCTGGAAAAGTCCGAGGCGGATGCATGCCGCGATGAATTCTCCCTCCACGGTCCTTAAGCCGGGCTGCATCTGCGACCCGTTGAAATTGTCTCCACAATAGGCGACACGGAATGCCAGTTTTACTTGTGGTACACCCGGCGTTTCAGTTTCTTCCATGTGTTTCTCAGCGACTGTCGGGTATAGGTCCGGAGGGGGGTCATCCTACCGGTGGCAACCGAATCCCCGTTCCGGATTGCTTCAAGAATTGAGGGGACATTGGGTTCAGCATTGACGAGGGTCTTCCCATATCCCACGTACCGGGCATTATGTGCATCGCTTCCCCCCACACAGGCTTTTCCCAGTTTTTTTGCAAATTTTGCAGCTTTCCTGTTGGCAGAACCCACGATGTACCGGCTGTTGAAGACCTCAACGGCATCAACTGAACTGAGGGCGCTCCTGAAATGAAGTGCAACACCGTGCCGCATCATGTGAAACGGGTGAGGAAGTATGAGGAGTGCGCCGCGTTCACGAGCGATGGCGATCGTCTCAAGTACATCGAGCCCTTTTGGGAATTCTGCCAGGACCCCGAGTGCAATCAGGTGACCCTGCTTTGTTGATATCTCGATCCCAGGGATAACGATGACCTTTGTGGCGATAGCAAGTGCCGCCCTTGCCCCCTCTATGGTATCATGGTCGGTGATTGCAATGGCATCAAGCCCGATTATTTCCGCACGGCGTATGATATCTTCAATACTGCTTTCCCCATCCCGGGAATAGTTTGTATGAACGTGGAGATCGCAGGTGAGCATATAACCATATCAATTTTTAATCTCCCTGATATTAAGGGAACCTGACACCTCCCGATGGGCCGCTGGTTGCAGCAACTATCCCGCCTGGGAAGGTGCCGGAAGACGGTTATTGATCTCTTATTACCTTTCGCCATAATAACAATCAGAGAAAGATTTGTGGCAGAACCTCTATCTTTGTCAAGGTGAGTATTCATGTATCCCAATGAATCGAGGGTGTACCCCAGGAAACTGAAAAAAAACGTGTTTACTGTCTGTTGTAACGTTATGAAAACAAAATAACATGCCTTTTTAAAAAAGATGATGAATTATCAGTATCAATTCTAGAGAGACTTCCATGGACAGGCTCCGTTTGCTTCGGCTGTTGGCAATCATTCTCATAATTATTGCTCTCCTTACTGCAGCATCGGTATTTCTCTCTAAAGATCAGAATCCCGACCAGAAAAAAACCATTATTGTCTATACATCCGTTGACCAGGTATACGCAGAGCCGGTATTCCGCGATTTTAGAAACGTTACTGGTATTGTAGTCCTCCCTGTATATGATGTAGAGGCCGCTAAGACCACTGGGCTCGTTAACCGCCTCATCGCAGAAAAAAACCGCCCTCAAGCAGACGTTTTCTGGAGCGGGGAGTTCAGCCAGACGCTACTCCTGAAAAATGAGACCGTCCTTGCTCCATATGCTTCACCGTCGGCAGCAGATATCCCTGAGCACTTTAAGGATCCTGATAATTACTGGACCGGGTTTGGTGGCAGGGCCCGGGTTTTCCTCGTCAACACGGACAAACTCACGCCGGACCAGTACCCCCACTCAATAAACGATATGCTCGATTCCCGGTACCCGGCTAATTCAGTAGGGATTGCGTACCCCATGTTTGGGACCACTGCGACACATGCAGCCGCCCTTTATAGTCTGCTTGGAAGGGAAAACGCCAAGGCGTTCTTTTCCAGCCTCAGCGAGCGCCATGTCAGGGTTGTTGACGGCAACTCAGTTGTTCGCGATCTCGTCGCAAACGGTCAGCTTGCGTTTGGCCTGACTGATACTGATGATGCCTGTGGTGCAGTGGAGAGAGGAAACCACGTCGTTATCATTGTTCCTGACCAGGGGCCTGGAGAAATAGGGGCACTGGTAATTCCAAACACCGTAGCAATGATCGCTGGTGCTCCACACCCGGAAGAAGCAAAAACCTTCATAGATTACGTACTTGATCGGAAAACCGAGAACCTGCTGGTATCATCCGGGTGGATCCAGGTCCCAAGCCGGGACGTGGCAACAACAACCTCCTGCCTGAATACCCATGACATCAGGACTATGGATGTTTCTTACCAGGATGTCTATAGCGGCATTGCGGACACCAAGAAGGACTTAATCGAGATCTTCATCTGACAGTTCTATGGCCCCTTTCCATTCTTTTTTTCCAAAAATCCAAAAAAATCTCTCCTTGGAACGTTGTCTGTATGCACTGGCAGTTGGGATATTTTTCTTTTTGATAGTATGCCCGCTGATAGGGCTATTCATGGATCTCCTGCTGGCCTTTGGAAAGGGAACCATTGATCTTTCAACAGTGTTTATGCTCTCGTCCCGCCGGCTGGGTCTCCTCGCGGCAAGTATCGGGCTTGCAGCAGCGGTGGCGTTCACCGGCATCCTGACAGGGGTCCTCCTCGTCTCCGCCCTATGGAGAACTTCCCAAAAAACCCTCTTCTTGGCTCTCCTCGTGTTGCTGGCGCTCGCGGCCATACCCCCGTATATCCATGCCCTTACCTGGTCAGCCCTTCTTGGTTACGTAACCAATTTCCTGCCTGGCTTCCCGGTAACCGGCTGGGGCATCAGTTTCTGGGTTGAACTGATGGCGCTGCTCCCGCTTGCCACCCTCCTTACCTGGATTGCATTCGCCTCAGTTGACCACAACCTGGTAGAAGCTGGGCGGATTTTCCGTTCTGACCCGGACACCTTCAGACGGATCCTGTTGCCCCTGTCGGCACCTGCCCTTGGTGCTGCCTTCGGTTTTATCTTCCTGTTCTGCTGTTCTGATTACTCTGTCCCCTCCCTCTTTGGGGTAGATGTCTATGCCCTGGACATCTTTGCCCGGTTTAGCGCATCTGGGAGTCCGGCACTGGCATTTCTGTATGCGCTGCCGCTCATGTTCATCACTATCCTGGTCATGCTGACCTGCCGTTCCGGAATCCGTACCCTCGCCCAGACCCCTGACTGGATGTCCGCCCATTCCGGGACGGCGCTTCAACTTCCCCGCTTTTTCACCTGGATCCAGGCCGTTGCCTGTGGGATCATTGCGGTCCAGATCATCGTCCTCTTTGGCGGCCTGGTCCTCACAACGGGATCCCTTGCAACATTGACCCGCTCGGTCAACATGGCACAGGGAGAACTGGTATACAGCCTGCTGGTTGTTGCCGGGGTTATACTAATCTCCCTGCCCCTGTCCCTGGCTGCTGCGTATGAACTGAAACGGCCTGGTTTACGCGGGGCTGCAGCCTGGATCCTCGTCCTCATACCGCTGACCATTCCGGCATCTCTGACAGGTATCGGGATGATCACATTCTGGAATGCCCCCATCCCAGCAATGCTGTACCCGGGTCTGCTTATGCCGGTTCTTGTCTCGGTAGCACGGTTCGCCCCATTTGCAGCCATCATCCTTTTTGTCCAGCTGCGGTTCATCGACCCGCTCCTCTTCGATGCTGCAGCGGTATTTTCCCCGGGCCTCATAAAAACGTGGGTACAGATCCGGCTTCCTCTCTATGCACCCGGCCTTTTTGTTGCCGCAGGAATCCTTGCGACCCTTACCCTTTCAGAACTCGGGGCAACCCTCATAGTTGCACAGCCAGGCTACGGAACTCTTACTATGAGAATTTATAATTACCTCCACTACGGGGCAGCAGGGGACGTGGCAGGCTTATGCCTCATGATCACAATAATTACACTGATTGCCGGTATATGCACAATCGTTGCTGCGTACTGGTTATACCGGAGACCGTGCTGCACAACGAACAGCGGAGACAACGGGAGAACATGATCATCCTTCATGATGTATGTAAAACGTTCGGGGGATATGCTGCCGTTGATCACGTCTCACTGACGATCAAAGATCATGCAAGGATCGCTATCCTCGGTCCCTCCGGTAGTGGCAAGACCACCCTTCTTCGCCTGATTGCCGGTCTTGAGCAGCCTGATGAGGGCACCATTTCTATAAATAACAGGATCGTCAGCAGCCCTGAAATACTCATTCCACCTGCTGATCGCAGGATCGGGTTTGTTTTCCAGTCAGCAGCCCTCTGGCCCCACAAGACCGTTGCAGGGAATATCATCTTTGCTATTGGCTCGTTGCCGGAAGCGGAGCAGAAGAAGCGACTCTCCTCGCTCCTGGATCGCATGGGGATTACGCATCTCCGTGACCGGTACCCGGATCAGATATCCGGGGGAGAAGTCCGACGCGTATCGCTAGCGCGTGCCCTTGCACCGCTTCCGGACCTCCTGCTGTTCGATGAACCCCTCACTAATCTGGATCGCACGCTGCGGGAGGATCTCCTCCTGCTTATCGCAGAGTCGGTCAGAGACAACGGGTCCAGCCTGGTGTACGTAACCCATGATGATTACGAGGCGACAACGGTCGCCGACTTTACCATTCATTTTGAAAAGGGCCGAATAATCAGGTGAATAAATCCCATGCCAGAGAAGAACCCCCCGGGACTGCTTGTCAATGTCGGCCTACTGCTTGTGGGAATCCTGATTATCATCGCAATTATCGTTATGCTCCAGATCACTCTGGGTTACCTGCAGGTTAAGAACACCCCCCCGGGCTGGCAGATTATCCGCCCCCCTGCAGAAGTGTCCACCCTTCTCATCGATAACGATACGCTCTGGACCGGCGGAAAAGATGGATTGATCCTCATCAGTCGGCAGAACCGGGCCCTGATTCCCCTCCCTGCCGGCGCACCACCCATGGGCTATGTCAGGCAGATCTTCCGGGATCATGCTGGCAGCATCTGGATCGGTCACGATGGCGGGCTGGTAACGTATGCCAATTCGTCATGGCAGATCGTTGCCCCGGCTCCCGGTATCCCCTTCACCCGGGCTTTAAGCCTTGCCGAACGCAATGATGGAAGCATGGTAGTCGGAACGGAGACTGATGTCTTTGTGAACTACGGCGGCGGGTGGCGAAGCCTTCGTGCCGGCACTATGCCCGAGATAACTTCCGCAGACGTCCTCCTCGCCACCCGGTCCGGGGATCTCTGGGTGGGGTGCGGGGCCCCAACACGGGGGGAACTCTACCGGCTGAACGGGACTTCTTGGCAACGGTATACCACCAGCGACGGTCTTCCCCACCAGGCGGTACGAGCGCTGACAGAAGTGAGTGATGGTTCGATCTGGGTTGCTACCGGGTATTCCCGGAATGGTGGTGCGGGCCACTATTCCAACGGTGTCTGGACTAACC
>JBAXTR010000046.1:0-11100 GCA_037130095.1 Methanomicrobiales archaeon | reverse complement strand
CAGTATACCTTGTTGGGGGTGGGGCAGGGAGGGGGTGAAACCCCTCCTGTCTTCGTATTTCATTTAAAGTCGTAGGATGTCAACAGAGCGTTTTTTTATACATTATCCTGAAGCCTGGATCTACCCGGCAGGTTGTTCTCCATCTTTCCATAAAACGAGAGATATACAGAAATAACAATTATGACCAATGACGGGTATGCAATCCCATGAAGAGGGAGGGCCTCCAGCGGGCAACGGACCACGGACCCCGAACAGGCTCGCCAGGGAAAGCAGCCCCTACCTGCTGCAGCATGCGTTCAACCCGGTTGATTGGCACCCCTGGGGGGAGGAGGCATTCCAGCTGGCCAGGGAACAGGACAGGCCGGTTTTTCTCTCGATCGGGTACTCGACCTGTCACTGGTGTCACGTGATGGCACACGAATCTTTTGAGGACGGGGAAGTGGCAACCCTGCTGAACCGCACCTTTGTCTGCATCAAGGTAGACAGGGAAGAGCGTCCCGATATTGATGCACTCTACATGTCGGTTGCCCTTGCGCTCACAGGAACTGGCGGCTGGCCGCTCACCATAATAATGACACCCTGTAAGGAACCTTTTTTTGCAGCGACTTATATTCCGAAGGAGAGCAGGTTTGGGTCAAACGGTCTTATCGACCTCATACCCGCGATCGAGACATTCTGGAAATCCAGGCGTGGAGAGATCAGGGAGACGGTGGGGAAGATCACCCGTGCCCTTCAACATGACCGGAAAACTGTCACAGGTCAACAGTTTACAGAAAAACTCATCCATTCGGCATACCGTGACCTTGCACTCCGGTTTGATGCAGCCAACGGGGGATTTTCCAGCGCACCGAAATTCCCGGCACCCCACACCATATCGTTTCTTCTCCGGTACTGGAAGAAAACAGGTAATGAACATGCCCTTGCCATGGCAGATAAAACACTCCGGGCGATGTCGTGCGGGGGAATATACGACCATCTCGGGTACGGGTTCCACCGGTATTCGACCGATTCACGCTGGCTCGTACCTCATTTTGAGAAAATGCTCTACGACCAGGCCTTGCTTATAACAGCTAATACTGAAGCGTACCTTGCGACCGGTAACAGGTCATTCCGCAGAACGGCAGATGAATGCCTCACCTACCTCCTCCGTGATATGCGCGATCCTGCCGGGGGATTTTATTCCGCCGAAGACGCTGATAGCGAAGGAATTGAAGGGAAATTCTACCTCTGGAAAAAGGGGGAGATAGAGGTGGCGCTTGGTGATGAGGCTCCCGTTTTTATCAGGACCTACAACGTGAAGCAGGAAGGAAATTTTCCTGCGCAGGAGACCGGGAAACGGACAGGGGAAAATATCCTGCACCTTTCTGCACCACATGATGGACCCGCATCATTACCCGACGACCCTGAAGATGAGCTTGTAATATCCCTTTCGAGTGCAAGGGAACGCCTTTACGCCATCCGTAAGGGACGAATCCACCCCTTTAAAGATGATAAGGTACTGACTGACTGGAACGGGCTTGTCATCTCTGCACTTTCACTTGCAGCCCGGGCATTCGGGGATGAACGGTACCTCAACGCAGCAATCTCTGCCGCAGATTTCATCCTCGGGACCATGCAGTCCCGGACAGGGGAACTCCTCCACCGGTACCGGGATGGAACGGCAGGGATCCGCGGGGTAGCATCGGACTATGCTTACCTCATTGCGGGGCTCCTGGACTTGTATGAACTGACATTCAAACCGGAATACCTGGAAGCTGCGATCGGGATCGAGGAGTATTTCAGTCTTCATTTCCTGGACAGGAGTAGGGGCGGCTATTTCACCTCCCACGGGGAAGAGACGGATCTCCTTGTCCGGCAGAAAGATATCTATGACGGTGCGCTCCCTTCTGTCAACTCTGTTGCCATGAAAAATCTTTTGCGGCTCGGCCTGATGACAACCAATTCCAGTTATAATACCCGGGCATGGGACCTTGCATCGTCCTTCTCCACGCTTGTTGAACAGTCCCCTGCAGGGTTTACAGCATTTCTTTCTTCCCTCGATTTTGCATTCGGACCATCTGCCAGCATCGTACTGGTCGGGGGAGCCGGGGCTCCGGACCTTACTGCTATTAAAGCAGTAATTAATTCCCGTTTTTTCCCGTCCATTGTGATTCTTCACAGGCCCGACGGGGAGGGACCCTTCGATATCGACCATATATCAGGTTTTACGGGAGAGGTGAGAGGCACGGGTGGAAAGGCGACCGCATTTGTCTGCAAAAATCATGCGTGTTCCTATCCGGCCATTGACCCGGAAATCGTCTTATCGGATCTTGAAAGCATGTACGATAAAACCAGGGGGCACCCTGGTTCAACAAAATAGTTAGAGATTCTTCAGCGCGACAAGGTCTTTGACCCCGGTAAGTTTCCAGACCAGCGATCGTTCTTCCCTTGCAATTGCTTCGGCAGGGTCAAGCGGGGAATGACCGAGCGCCGCGAGAATATTCAGGGAGAGGTGTTTTTCCTTGATGAGATCTACGAAACGCTGCCGTACGAGTTTTTTCTCTATCGAGTCATGTACCTCTTCAAGGTACCCCTGCATGGTAACAAAGGTGTAACAGGAGAGGTCTTTCGTGTATTTCTCCACCTCCACGGATACATAGGGGCTTTTCCTGAAGTATTCGATCTTCTTCCCGTATTTCGTTGAGAGGAAGTATATGAACTGCCCATCAAAAACATAAAGAAACGGGGCGATATAGGGGTATTTTTCGCCCTGGAACGCAATACGACTGATATATCCCTCTTCTATGAGGTTGTCGTATTCTTCTTTTTCCATTCTTGGGATCTTTATAATCTCCATTCCGATCTTATGTGAATCTCCGGCATGTATTGATAAAGATTTGTAATTTATTTCCATCATAATACACCCGGGAGAACACCATACCTGATGACACCAGAGAAACGATCAGAAAATTCCACATGAAAAGACCCTGATCCATCTCCGACCAGGGTATGCTCTCCGGCACAGAACTCCATAGTTATCCCAATGATATTGGAAAAATGAATGGATACGGGTTATTTTTCTACGGGAAGGCCCGCCGCGGACCAGCCGGATATCCCACCCAGTATATTTGTCACACGCGGATAGCCATGCATTGAAAGATAACTTGCGGCAAGGCAGCCCTTGTACCCGGCATCACAATAAACGACAATGTTTGCCTGTTGCGGGACATCGCTGATTCTCAGGGGAAGTTCCCCGACATAGATATGGTGGTCTCCCCGGATGTGTCCGGCTTTTTCCCGGTTCCGGATATCACGGACATCGAGGAGATACAGTTCTTCGGTAGCTGATTCCATGGCCGTGTTCAGGTCCCGGACCGACCATACACGGTGCCGGATGAAACGCTCTCCTGCCTTATACCACCCCGGGAACCCGCCGGCAAGGTACCCTTTCAGGTTATCGTAACCAAGCCGCACAAACTGACGTATGACAGGGCTCATATCGAGGTTGAAATCATCCACGAGGATGATGGGTGCCTCGTAGTTGAGGAACCAGCCCTTGAATGCGGGAAGGCCTTCGCGCCATATAGAGAGACTTCCCTCGATGTAACCCGCGCCGAAACTTCCCGGGGCCCTGATATCCAGGAGCTGGGCCCCCTTTTCCGCCAGCTCCTTCACCTGCCGGTTTGTATAGGGAATAAGGTCAGGGAGCTGCCCGACCAGTGGCGGCCCTTCAAGGTTAAGTACCTCCATCTTACGAAAATACGGGGGGACATAGTGGTGCTCACCTGATTTATACTCAATAAAAGCCCTGCGGTCCATCCGGAGAAGGGGGTTGGTTTTTCTCTCGTACCCCGTTGTTGTCACCGGGTGGTCAACAATGTCAGCCCCGCAGACCGATCCAGCACCATGGGCAGGGCAGATGATTACCGCATCTCCAAGAGGGAGGATTTTATCCCAGATACTGTTGTAGAGCATCCCTGCAGCCTCTTCATCTCGCCCTCTTCCAAGAAGATCCGTGCGGCCGGCATCTCCGGCAAACAGTGCATCCCCGGTAAATACAAGGAATGGATCATCAGAGACCTTCTTATCCCTGACTACAAGCGATATGCTGTCAGGAGTATGGCCAGGGGTCTCCCGGACAGATAGTTCGAGGTCACCGACATGGAAATTCCTGCCATCTTCTGCCCGCGTCCCGAAGGAGAATGCAGTAATGGGACCATGGTAAATTTCAGCACCGGTGCGCTCCGCAAGTTCACATGAACCTGTTACGTAGTCCTCGTTCCGGTGCGTCTCAAAAATAAAGATGATCTGCTGATCAAGGCCTTTTGCGATTTCGAGGTAAACGTCGCAGTCCCTGCGTGGGTCAATAACTGCCGCAGTCCTGCCGGACCCGACATAATATGAATGATGGGCGAGTCCTTCAGAAGTCACCTGTCGTAGTATCATCCCATTATCCTCTTTCTCCCTATTGGAGAACCGGGTATTAAAGTTGTGGACGATACCGTCCTTGCAGGCATGGTAATTATTTCATTGTCACCGGGCAGCAATCCCAAGTGTGGTATAACGGGAGGAAGTTACTTATTTTAGCGTGGTAAAAGACCAAGATATGAAGAAAGACCGTGTATATGTTCTCCTGCCAGTCCTGGTTCTTGTGGTTTTCTGCACTTTTTCCGGGTGCACGAATACCATGGTACCGGAACGGACAGTTGTGGACGGGACCGGGGTACTGAATCTCCCTGACATGTTCGGTTCCTCGTTGAAGATTACCGGCGATGATGGGCTTATTTATATCCCTACCCCGTTCCCCAGTGACCATTTCAACAACAAGGACAAGGTCGCATTTTCAGGGCGTACCATTCCCAATCCCTATTATCCTGTCCAGACAGGAATCCCTGTTGATCTTGTCCTGATGCGGCAAATCCCTGGCGATGACGGGTATATCTATGGTATTGGGAACGTGACATTTATCCCCATTGAAGGAGGTTTTTATGGTATTGTTGTGGATACCGGGGGAGAATCGGGGGTCGTGCAGTACCTGCCGTTAGATCTCGACAGCGAATTTAAAAAGGATGGAATTGTGGTTTCGTTCACGGCAAAGGGAAATCCCGATACGGTTACCATTGCACAATGGGGTCTTCCGGTTAATATCGTCAGGATGAAAAAACTCAGTTAAATCGGGACAATTTCATTTTTTTAAAAAAAATACTGGCGATTTCTTCATCTTTTTTTCGTCGGCGCCTTTGTTGCACAATGGAATCAATTACATTGGTTTAAAAAGAATATTTTAAGACAGGAACGCAGATGGTGGATGAACGGTCACCCGGGATCAGGGCAGTTTTATTTGACATGGACAATACCCTCTTTGACCTAATTGGTGCAAAGATGGCCGCGTGTGATGCCACATCAGAGTACCTTGGGAGGGATGACGGCCAGGACCTTTTTGGCTACTTCCTCAGGCCGGACCGGGGATTTGAGGACTGGAGGAACATCCGCGATTACCTCGTCGATCGTGACATTTTTTCCATTCCACGCTATTTTGAGGTCTGCAACCTGTACGAGAAGGAGAAACTCAAAAACATCACCGCATACCCGGGGGTCACTGAAGTTGTCCTTGAAATAAAGGGAATGGGAATACCCCTCGGACTGGTCACAGATGCGGATATGTACCATGCGAAACGCCGCCTGGATAAAGCCGGGCTGTCCGGTGTATTTGACCATATTGTAACCTTCGAGATGACGGGCAGAAAAAAACCTGATACTTCCCCCTTCCTGCTTGCGCTCAGGAAACTTGGCAGTGATAGTTCTGCGACAGCGATGATCGGGGACAGTCCGCACCGTGACCTGGTACCGGCCCGGGAAGTCGGGATGCAGACATTTTATGCCCGGTACGGGGACAGGTTAGCTGACACCCGCGGTGATGTCCCGGCGGAATATATCCTCAATACGATTCTTGACATCCCCGCGCTGCTCTACCCTCTTTTTCAGGGACCGGCCTGAGCAAAAATAAACCCCCTTCAACGGGTTCCATCCCGATAATGACAGAAGAACTGGACGGGAATGGAAATTGGGGTATCATTAATCATTATTTTCAATTGATTGCACTACCGGCAGGATATTAAACAGGCCAGACTAACCCGGCAATCTACGGGTATGATGGCAACCAGACTCGCACGGTGGTTGCCTTAATTCCGGGATCCGGGCGGATCTGAACATTACCGGAAAACAAAGGGGATGAAAATGGCGGAAATTTCCAAAAAGATCACGTATGTTACCCTTGCAGGAGATGAACAGGTCCACCCGGATTACGAAAGCGCATTGAAACGGGTCAGCGAGGGATTCGGGGATCACCATGGGTTATATATCGGCGGCCGCAGGATTGATGGAAAGCCGGAATTCACAACATATTCGCCCATAGACGGGGAGACCCTGGTTGGTTCTTTCCAGTCAGGGGATAGTGAAGACACAGGAAAAGCAATTGCAGCAGCAAAGAATGCCTTCCCGGAATGGAGCCGGACCGGGTGGAAAGAACGGATAAAAATAATCCGGCTGACTGCGGACCATATAGAATCACAGGCATTTGACCTGGCAGCCCTTCTCACCTGGGAAGTCGGGAAAACACGTACCGAGGCGCTGGCAGAAATTTTTGAGACCCTTGACCTGCTCCGGTATTATTGTTGCGTCTACGAGAAGGCAGAAGGGTATTACCTCCCGATGCCATCCCCTGCAGAAGGTGGACACTGTGTCTCGGTCATGAAACCCTGCGGGGTCTGGGCCGTGATTTCACCATTCAATTTCCCGGTGGCCCTTGCGGCAGGAATGTGTACCGGGGCGTTACTTACCGGGAATACTGTCGTGTTCAAACCGACCAGTGAAGCCCCGTTATCCGGGATAAAACTCTACCAGGCGTTTGTTTCCGGTGGGTTACCCGGAGGGGTATTAAACCTGGTCACCGGCCCTGGCGGACCATTTGGAAAAAATATTGTCTCCCACGCTGATGTTGACGGGATCGCATTCACGGGTTCGAAAGACGCAGGAATGTGGCTTTTAAGGGAATTTGTGGAGGGTCAGCGGTACCCGAAGCCGATTGTCCTTGAGATGGGGAGCAAGAACCCCGTAATTGTCTCCGGAAAAGCAGATCTCGCAAAAGCGGTTGAAGGGATAGTGCGCTCGGCATTTGGATTTGGGGGCCAGAAATGCAGTGCAACATCACGGGTATATGTGCAGGAGACCATCGCCGCACAATTCATGCAGCAGCTGAAAAAGCGGGTCGGTTCCATCATTGTCAGCGACCCGCGGGAGAGAGAGACTTTTTACGGACCCTTAATTGACCGGAAAGCGGAGGAGACATTCAGGGAAGCAGTCCGACAGGTTATCGCATCAGGTGGGATCATCGAAACTGGAGGTGAAGTGCTGACCGGTGATTCGTATGGAAAAGGACACTATGTAACACCAACGGTGGTCACCGGGATCCCGCAGGATCACCCGCTTCATAAAACCGAATTGTTTGTGCCGTTCCTTATCGTCACGACCTGCCATAACCTGCAGGAGGCGGTTGAATATGCAAATCATACGGATTTTGGCCTTACAGCAGGGATCTTTTCAGAAGAACCCGGTGAAATCGACTTTTTCTTCAGCCACATACGATCAGGAGTAACATATGCCAACCGTGCCGGTGGCGCAACAACCGGTGCCTGGCCGGGCTCCCAGTCATTTACCGGGTGGAATGCCAGTGGTTCAACGGGCAGGGGTTCAGGGGGTCCCTATTACCTGCTCTCTTTCCTCAGGGAGCAGGCGCAGACCCGGGTTTCCTGATTACACCCGGGCCTTTTCAATTCAACCTGTGTTCTATGCGGGGCTGACAAGTCACTAAAATATAGGGGCCGGGCCTGCAATGAAAAAAGCAAGCGGGTTTCACTGAAAATACCGGATTTACTTGTCCTTCCGGAAAAATTTCATCATATCCCGGTGGCTCATGAGGTATCTCGATTTCTTATCAGGGAAGACCCCTTCTGCAGCAGATTTTACGTCCTCGATCGAGTAGAACGCGTTAGGCTGGAACTGCCTTATTATCCCTGTTACACGGCCCAGGTCCTGCCTTTTTAAAACCATGAAGAGGACCTGCACCGGGCCGCTTGACCCCGTCGCATCAATTACTGTTACACCATAATCATGGGCACGTAAAAATGCAACAAGGTCATTTGCCTCCTGGTTTGTGATCACCCGGACTATTACGGTACCCAGTGACAATTTTTCTTCAATTGCCATCCCGACAAAAGTACCGGTTGCAAACCCGGCCCCGTAGGCGATATACGAAGCGACATTGGTGACATTATTCATCACCTGCCCGATGGCAAGGAGCCAGATAATCACCTCGAAAAACCCGATCACCGGGGCGATGTATTTGAACCCCTTTGAAATAAAAATGACCCTGATCGTGCCGAGCGTCACATCACAGATGCGGGCGAAAAATATCAGCAGGGGGAGGATGACCCATGCAAAAAATGGAGTAAGGGTTGCAGCGTCGGTCATTCCGGGTTTCCACCGTTCATTTCGTGTATAGTAATTGCATCAGCACCTATAACAAGCGTACCTTGACAACCCAGATACAACAGGTATGTTATATCAAATCGTGATAACTCACCAGATACTGGATACCAGGATAACACGGGGATTTCTGTAAAGGGGACATGTACCAGGAAAAAATAGGAAAATCCGGGAGGGCTATGTCTTTTCAAACAGGATTTCGTCTATTCTCTTCTTTCGGTCAGTATTGTCCGGCAGATGGGCAAAAATACGGTCCTCGTACGTTGGCATTACCTGCTGGTAGAAAAGCCCGAGCGCGATCCGTGCATCATTATTATAGTCCCATTCCCTGGCTTTCCGGAATGCAGGTTCAAATCCTGTTACATCGTGGTCCTCCAGGTCGTAGATGCGATCGTGGTAATAACCGGTCATGTCGTTGTATGTCGCACAGATCTGGAGGACGTCAATAAACGAGAAACCCCGGTGTAACAGCCCCTGTTTAACCAGTGACCGTAACTGCTCCATTTTTCTCGTGTAACCACGGGCAACGAACGTCGCACCACTCGCGAGCATGAGTTCAAGGGGGTTAATCGGGAGTTCTGTCGTACCACCGGGTGTTGAGCGTCCCCGGTACCCTAGTGGTGAAGTTGGCGTGTACTGGCCCGTAGTAAGCCCGTAAACCCGGTTATTATGGATAATCACGGTAATATCGGCATTCCGTTTCGCTGCAAATATGAGGTGGTCAAGACCTTCTGCATAGCAGTCCCCGTCACCGGCACAACAGATAACCTTCAGCCGCGGGTTTGCAAGCTTAATCCCGATTGCAGCTGGGATGGTCCGCCCGTGGAGGGAATAAAAACTGTTCACATTCAGGTAGTCGGACATTTTTGCATGGCAGCCGATACCGGTCACGAGGACGACGTCATCAAGGGAGGTCCCGGACTGTTCAAGTTCACCGAGCACGGACTTTAACGCAAACTGGAGCGAAAAGTTCCCACATCCCGGGCACCAGGTGTTCTGTGCAGGGGTAATCAGGTTTCTCCCGGTCATTTCAATACCTCCCTGACCTTTTCATGCAGTTCACCGACAGAAAACGGCCTTCCATCATATTTCAGGACCTGGTCGTCCACGGAAATACCATGCCTTGCAAGCAGGGCAGCCAGCTGTCCATCCATGTTGTCTTCAACAGATACCAGCCGCTTTACACCCGAAAGCGCAGCTTTCACCTGGTCCAGCGGGAACGGGGAAAGTACTACCGGCTGAATAACACGAAGGCCAAGCAGCCCTGCAACCTCGCAGGCAACGCCTTTATTGGAACCCCACACAAGGAGGGCAACAGGGCTGCCCTTGTCGCCATATGTCCTGACTGCCTCCAGATGATTTATCTCTTCCAGCAGGAGCCGCCCCTTTTTCATCCTCTTTTCAGCCATCAGTACGGCTATTCCTGCATCCTCGGTAGAGATACCGGCCTCATCATGGGTGTAACTACTTACCTTGACAACCGCACCTGGTGTACCAGGAACCGGCATTGGAGAGACACCGGAACCGCTAACCCTGTAACGTAAATACTCACTGCCCGTAACCACGGCTTCATGGGGAATTTCGGGGTCTATATGATATCCTTCGAGCTCTTTTATATCGAAACTGTACGTTCCCTCGTTCAGGGTCTTGTCCCCGAGAATGATGGCAGGGACCTGGTATTTCCATGCCAGCTGTACAGCAAGAGATGACCATGTGTAGGATTCCTCTGCATCCCCGGGTGCAATTACCAGGCGGGGAAACTCCCCCTGCCCTGCGTGAAGGACAAAATGGAGCTCAGACTGCCCGGTATAGGTCGGGAGGCCGGTGCTTGGTCCTGTCCGCTGCCCGACAACGATGACAACCGGGATCTCAGCCTGCCCTGCAAACGAGAGCCCCTCGGTCATCAGGCAGAACCCGCCCCCTGATGTTCCCACGACAGCTTTTTTCCCGGCATACGCGAACCCCAGCGCCATAATAATTACCCCGATCTCATTTTCCGGGTGCACCACAGTAACAGGGAGATGTGGTGCCTGTTCTGCAAGGAAATGAAGAAGGTTCGAAGTAGGTGTCATCGGGTATGAGATGTAAGCATCCATGCCGCCATCGATAAGGCCGAGTCCCATTGCTTCATTCCCGGTGATGACAGGGAGCTGGCCGGGTCCGATAACAGGGACAACCCGTTTTATTTGTGCTACATCATAGGCCATTCGTGCCACAGATAGGTTTTTCTGGGTCTCTTTCGGCAGGTGCCGGCCGAAAACCTCTTCCAGGACACTCCATTCTATACCGGCTGTTTTGGCGAAGGCACCGATGATTGCCGAGTTACCCATGATGGGCGGGGCATGTTCCCGGGTGAGGATCTCACCGACAGCAACGGGAGTGCCGGTGCCTTTTGTCGCGTTACCCGCATCATAGATAATCTCGGTATCCGGCCGCATCAGGCCGGTATGAAAGGCAATCGTATCATTATTTAATGCCAGAACGAAGTCAGCGGTCTCACGGTGTGCCCCGACCTTATGGTCCGATGCCCGCACAATGGCAAAAGGCAAGGTCGTGACGAGTGTGGGTATCGATGGG
>JBAXTR010000045.1:0-11171 GCA_037130095.1 Methanomicrobiales archaeon | reverse complement strand
TCCGGACCGTGCTCTGGAATTCAGCAAACATCCTCGGTCCAAAAGGCAGGATAATCTCCACCATCGCCCAGGGTGTTGACATCAGCGAACGCAAAGAACTCGAAAATGAGATAGATTACCATGCACAGGAACTCCAGAGATACTCAACATCTCTCGCTATGGCAAATAAGAAACTGACTCTTCTCTCGAGTATCACCCGTCACGATATCAATAACCAGCTGACGGTGCTGATTGGTTACCTCGAACTCCTGGAAATGAAGCAGCCGGACGCCTCGTTCAGTACCTACTTTAACAATATTACCGGCGCCGCCGAACGGATACAGGCGATGATCCAGTTTACAAAAATCTATGAGGGTATCGGGGTCAATGCGCCGGTCTGGCAGAATACCCGCACCCTGGTGGACACAGCGGTAAAAGACGTAGTCCTGGGCCATATCCAGGTGATAAATGATATGCCTGCCGGTACGATGGTATTCGCAGACCAGCTGATTGTCAAGGTGTTTTTCAACCTGATGGACAATGCCGTGCGATATGGGGGGAAGATCACTACGATTCGGTTCTCGATAGAGCAACACGGAAGTGATCAGGTCATCGTGTGCGAGGACGACGGCGACGGGGTCGCTCCCGGCGAAAAGGAGAAGATCTTCGAGCGGGGGTTCGGGAAAAATACCGGGCTCGGGCTGTTCCTTTCCCGGGAGATCCTTTCGATTACCGGGATCATGATCAGGGAAACCGGCGAGCCCGGAAAGGGTGCATGGTTTGAGATGACGGTACCCGAAGGGTCATTACGGCATACCGATAACGGGAATTGATCCGGGGGTTGGGGACTTACGTGGAGGGTCAGGGTAAGTAACAGTTCAAAGCGGAGGGTGATGACAGCCCTTTGGGGTACAACGGGGCCGGGGTTCACCGTGGCAGGACCAGACAGAATATCACCCGTGAAAGCTACACATGTTCAGGGTTACGATTGTCCGGGGTGCACCTGATGCAGGTTGAGAACCCTTCCTATCAGTCGCAGGTGCGGGTTTACGAGAGGAAGGAATGATATAGGGGAAGGCTATAAGAAAGGGTATACAGATGACTCTGGAAACCCCGATCAAGGGAGAACCGATCCTGATACTCCTCGTTGAAGATAACGAGGACCATGCCGAGCTGGTCAGGCGCAGCCTGGCACAGAACCGGGTTGCAAACCGGATCATATGGGTCGATAACGGGGAAAAAGCACTTCACTACCTTTTCCGGCAGGGGATGTACAAAGACCCCGTGGAAAGTCCCCGGCCCAGCCTGGTCCTGCTCGACCTCCGGCTCCCCCGCGTCGACGGCCTCGAGGTTCTTTCGCGTATAAAGCAGGACATTACACTACAGCAGATACCCGTTGTGATCCTTACGAGTTCGGCAGCCGAGACTGATATCGCAAAGGCATACGAATTCCATGCAAACAGCTACGTGGTGAAACCGGTGGACTTTTTAAAATTCACCCAGTTAATGGATGACCTCGGGTTCTACTGGCTTGGCTGGAACGAGCACCCCCTCTGACGGGAGCCCGGGGATGACCTTACATGACCCTGCGAGATACAAAAAACGGTTCAGGGCCTGACAACCACTCCCCGGTAACAATACTCGTGGTCGAGGATGACGACGCACACGTCGAGCTGATCAGGCGGGGCTTTTCAGGCTGCAACGATACCGTGAACCTCCTCGTTGCAATGTCGGTTGGTGCCGCCAGGGCAGAAATCATGAAGGCCCCTCCCGACCTGGTCCTTGCGGACTGGCTGCTCCCCGACGGGAAAGGGGCGGAACTTATCACTTCCACGCACGGGCTCCCCGAAATACCTGTTGTTATCATGACCAGCCATGGGAGTGAGCAGATCGCGGTTGACGTGATGAAATCCGGTGCAATCGACTATGTCGTCAAATCAGAGACGACCTTTGCCGAAATGCCACACATTTCCACCCGTGCGTTACGCCAGTGGAAAACGATGCGTGACCATGCGCTGGCAGAACAGGCCCTCCATGATAACCAGCAGGAACTTGAGCTCGCTCTCCAGGCAGCCAGGGCCGGTGTCTGGTATTATGACATTCAAAATGGGATTATCCGCTGGTCAAAGGAATATGCCTTGCTGCTCGGTCACGGAAGCGAGACCAGCTGCCCGGACTATGCCTGCTGGGTCTCCTGCATCCATCCCGATGACCGGGACCTGATTCACCGGACCATCCCGAAGAAAACCGGGCCATGCGAGCGGGATATTGACCTTGAATATCGTATTGTTCTCCCCGATGGTAACATCCGCTGGATGAATGACCGCGGCAGGGTGTTTTTCGATCCCACCGGTAAACCCATCCGGGTACTTGGCATCAGCGTTGATATCACCAGCCGTAAAATGATGGAACTGGCGTTGCAGCAGGAACAGGAGCAATACAAAAACCTGGTCGCAAATATCAACGATGTGATATTCTCAACAGATCCCCACGGGGTCCTTACCTATGTGAGCCCGGTCAGTGAACGGGTGTTCGGCGTACCGCCATCAGAAGCGATCGGCAGGCACTTTTCTGACTTTATCCACCCCGAAGTGCGGGAGGAGGTCAGAGAGCAGTTCTCTGAGTCACTTCATGAAATGCTGCAGGGATTTGAAACCCGTGTCATGTTAAAATCCGGGAAGGTACAACATATCAGGATTTCCGGCCGGGTCGTGAGTAATAACGGGGAAGTGACCGGTGTTACCGGCATGATAACTGACCTTACAGAGCGGAAACAGCTGGAAGAGCTGAAAGTCCGGGCTTTTCAACAGATTGAAAAGAACCTCGAGCAACTCGCGGCGTTAAATGACCAGATCAGGAACCCGCTCTCTGTCATAGTCCTGCTGGCCGGGGCTGCAGGAGGGCCTGAGGGAAAGAAAATCATTGAACAGGCGATGGAGATTGATGCACTGGTGAAGAAACTTGACCAGGGATGGGCGGAATCCGCAAAAGTCCGGACATTCCTAAAAAAGCATTACCAGATTACCAAGGAGTAAACCAGTTGACCACAATTCTTTGCGTTGATGACAATGCCGATCTCGTTGAACTACTATCGGAACTCCTCACAATGATGGGATACATGGCCAGGACCGCACCCGGTGGTGAAGAGTGCCTGCGGATGCTCAAAGAAGAAGGATTTCACCCCGACCTGATCCTCCTTGATATCATGATGGAGCCGATGGACGGGTGGGAAACCCTCCAGCATATCAGAAAACTCCCGGGGAACGGGGACATTCCCGTGGTAATGCTCACCGGTAAGTACCCGATCATGAGTGAAGTGGAAACATACGGGTCGATGATTGACGATTACCTGATGAAACCATACCACCCCAACCAGATCGACGAACTCATCAGGCATATCCTTTCACGTGCAGAACAGGGAAGAGAAGTAATCCGGAAAGCCAGGGAGTGCGGATTCGATGAAGGATTACTCGAAGAGTACCGCCATCTGGCTGCGGAAGTTGAGGTATTGAAACGGTTCCGGGAGATCATCGGCAGTACTGAACATTTTAACGATGGGATCCTGGTGAAGGCGGAGAGCCGGTTCTCCGTGATAAAAGGGCAGCTTGCCACGGCCGGGGTGCAGGTGTGAACCATAATAGTATGACTCCGGGACTGGTCCCATTTAATTCCATGCCGGGTGAGTAGCAATGGAATACCCACCTCCGGACGGAGCAGGGGTCTCCGGTTTAAAAAGCAGACCTCTGGCGTCATCGATGGTACTTCACTCACTTCTTATCGTCGAGGATGACGAGTCCCACATCGAACTGATACAACGAGCCTTCGAGTCACAGCCAGACTGCATCAATCTCACATTTGCAAGGACGTTACAGGAAGCAAAAAACAGTATTCCGGTTCATCGGCCGGATATGATCATTGCAGACTGGTTACTCCCGGACGGTAAAGGAGGGGAACTGATCACCCATGCTACGGACACTCTTTCCATCCCGGTCCTCATGATGACAAGCCACGGCAACGAGGCCCTTGCTGTTGAGATGATGAAGGCCGGGGCGATTGACTACATCGTCAAATCCGATGTAAGCTTAATCACCCTGCCACATATCGTGCGAAACGCCTGGCTCGAGTGGAGTTCAGAAAATACACGTAAAAAACTGGGTGCGGCCCTTGATGAAAGTGAATTAAAATACCGTGAAATTTTTAACAATGTAAATGATGCCATCCAGATTCACGGATTGTCAGAGGCCGGTCTTCCGGAAAAATTCATCGAGGTAAATGATGTTGCCTGCCGGATGCTCGGGTATACCACTGAAGAATTCGAAAACCTGACCCCTCTCGAAATCAGCACGGAATACCACAGCCGTCCTGTCCCGGAGATCATGAAGGAATTACTTACGGACGGGCATTCGACATTTGAGACCGGGCAGATCAGGAAAGACGGGACAATTATACCTGTTGAGGTCAGTGCCCACCGCGTAATGCTCCGGGGAAGGACAATCATCCTTTCAGTAG
Organism: Methanomicrobiales archaeon; assembly: GCA_037130095.1. Classification (GTDB taxonomy): domain Archaea; phylum Halobacteriota; class Methanomicrobia; order Methanomicrobiales; family Methanospirillaceae; genus CAIKOD01. The sequence goes on along the minus strand of JBAXTR010000045.1, from coordinate 6,683 downwards.
TGCGGGACATCACTGAACGTAAATCCGCGGAAGAAGCAAGGAAAATGCAGCATTCCCTGCTGAAGGGCGTGATAGAAAGCACAAATTCGGCAATATTTTCTCTTGACCGTGATTACCGGTATACCAGCTTCAATTCCCATCATGCGTTGATAATGAAAATGCTCTACGGTGAAGATATTGAAACCGGGCGGAGTATCTTTGATTATCAGTCAGTTACCGAAGATAGTAAGAGGGCAAAAAATAATATTGACCGTGCGCTGGCAGGGGAGCAGTTCACGGATGAGGCGTATTCAGGGGAGGAAGATTCACGGCGTTATTTTGAAGTGACCCATAACCCGGTGAAAAATTCTGATAATTCGATTATCGGGGTTGCGGTCTTTGCCGGGGATATCACCGACCGGAAAAATGCAGAACGTGATCTCAGGCAGAGCGCCGAAAAATACCAGACCCTTATCGAGAGTGCAAATGAAGGGATTATCGTTATTCAGGACGGAAAAATACCCTATGCAAATCCAAAGGCACGTTCCATTATCGGCTACCCTGCAGAAAGCCTCGCAGGAAAAGAGTTTACTGACTTCGTTCACCCCGAAGACCGTGACCAGACGTTCGAGCGTCACCTGAAACGGATCAGGGGCGATAATTTCGAATCGGTTGCCCTGCTCAGAATTTTCGACAGGGAGGGGACTATACACTGGTTAGAAGTAAACGCCGTCCTTATCCAGTGGAACGGAAGACCCGCTACCCTGAATTTTATTATTGACATTTCGAAACGAAAGAAGGCAGAACTGGCACTACGGCAGAGCGAGGAGAAGTACCGGAACGTTATAGAACATATCCAGGACGTGTTCTATCGTACTGATAATTCAGGCTTGATCATCATGGCAAGCCCGAGTTTCGAAAGTGTTTTTGGGTATGATTCACCCGATGATTATCTTAATAAGCCAATTACGACGTTATACCGTGAGCCGGAACAGAGGGATGGGTTCCTTGCGGAGATCTCAAAGAAGGGATTTGTCGAGAATTACCCCGTTCTACTTCAGAAAAAAGATGGCACCCCCCTGGTTATCTCCGCTTCAAGCCACTATTACCAGGATACTCCGGGGAATATTCTTGGGATTGAAGGGATACTGAGGGATGTTACATCAGAAAAAGAAGCAGAAGAGGCACTGAGGAATTCTTTAGCGGAAAAAGAAGTCCTCTTAAAAGAGATCCACCACCGCGTTAAAAACAACCTCCAGATCGTATCCGGACTGATGTACCTCCAGTCCAAGCTGACGAAAGACCCTGAAACCATTGAAATATTATCGGCATGCAGGAACCGGATCGTGTCAATGGCCCTCCTGCATGAGAACCTGTTCCAGGTATCCAATTTTTCATCGGTATCAATGGAACCGTATATCAATAATCTCGTCAGGTATCTTGCGGATTCTTACGACGCGGCGAAGTCACTGACATTCGGGGTGGATATCCCCGGGGATATAAAACTTGATATTGACACCGGAATTGCAATCGGGATGATTATTACAGAACTAGCAACAAATGCAATAAAATATGCCTTCTCCCCCGGTGAGTCGGGCAGGGTCGGGGTCACACTTCACCGCTCCGGTGGGGGAATGCTCCTTGTAGTCAGTGATAACGGAAAAGGGATACCGGATGGATTTGATCTTACTTCGAGTCCCGGGCTCGGTATGAACCTGGTTAAAAACCTGGTAAAACAGATCCATGGGACCATGGATGTGAAAGGCGGGAAAGGCACAGAAATCAATATTCTTTTTACTTCTGGGATCGTGAAGGTACCATGATACAAGCCCTGCACATCATGAACTCTGTTTCAGCCGGAATATCAACTGCCGGGAGAACTGACCAGGCAGAGGACGGGTCTCATGGATAGGTACATCCTTATTGTTGAAGACCAGGCGATAGTCTCGATGACCATCGAATCTCAGCTTACGGAACTTGGATACAAGGTTGCAGGAATAGCCGCTTCAGGGCAGGAGGCAATATCACTGGCCCGTGAGAAAAAACCCGACCTGGTCCTTATGGATATCAACCTGGAAGGGGAGATGGATGGGATCACTGCTGCGGAGCAGATCGGGTTGTTCCTCGACTCCCCGATCATTTACCTGACAGCGTATTCGGATGAAGAGACAGTCCGGCGTGCCGGGCTGACCAGCCCGTTCACCTACCTTACAAAGCCGTACAAACTGCGTGACCTCCATTCTAATATTGAAATGGCACTTTATAAAAAGAAATTAGCAGTAACAACAGATTTGCGCGAACGGAGACTCCAGGCGCTGCTGAAAAAGGTGGCTGACCCCCTGCTTGCGACAGATGAAAAGGGCGTAATTATCTTCATTAATGATTCTGCGACAGACATACTTGGAATTGGGGCACCCGACGCCCTTGAACGACCGCTTGAGGAAGTGTTCCGGATTAAAGATGAGACCAATAACCCGTTATTTTTCAAAAGGGGCCCCGAAGAACCGGAAACCCCGGGGCTGCTTGGTTTCCCGTTCCAGTGTACCCTCATTAACAAGGAGTCTCTGGAAATACCCGTCATGATATCCACGTCAATGATAAAGAACCGTGAAAATAATTACGGGGGCCTTTTCCTTGTCTTCCGGGACTGCCGCCCGATGATAGAGACCCGCCAGAGGCTTGCAGATCTCGAAAAAAATACCCGCATTATTCTTGATGCCATCATGCTCCCCGTGGTGATAATTGATCGGGACCTTCGTATCCGGGAGTACAACCTCGCATTTGTAGACTGGTGCAGTGAGACCGGGGTAACCACAACCCTCGATAATAAAAATATTAAAAGTATTACCGGCTTGTTAAAGGCAATCAGGCCGGCACAACTCAACCAGGTATTTGAGACCAACAGGCCCGTTCTCATGGAAGAAGAAATCGGGAGGGGGAAACAGACTCTCTCGTTCGAGATCCGGTTTGTTCCCCTTGAAGAAAAAGGCAAAACAAACCAGATCCTCATTACAATCCGGGATAACACGGCAGAACAGATGTTAAAAAGATCTGGTATTGTCCCGATTGCAACAAACAAGCAGCTTCTCGATAACATCGTGTGCCACTTTTCCGATATTCTCGGCTGCCTGATAGAAATAAGGTCGCTTTCCTTGATGGAAGATCCAACAGTAGAAAAAGACTGGATATCAGAACAGATTGTCAGGTATATCGATAAAGCTGAAAAAACGTCTTCCGAGCTTTATGAAATTTTCTTGCGGGAATTATGGGGTAAACATTCCTTCCAGCAGGTCTATGACGAGAAGAAGAAGCAGATTGAACATGAACGTGATTATGTTTTAAAGACGCGGAAATAGCCAGAACTGAAACTATTTTAGTGATATACGTGGTTAATTCCGGCGAAGCGGCTGGCAAAGACCAATTACGAGAAATATTACCGTTCAACAGAAGAATTATCCACGCTGCCCTTTAACCGGAACCCGCCATCAGGGACGAAGATTTCAAATCGTGCACCCCGCCCGGGAACGCCCGTCTCGCTGATGACCATCCCGGTAATGGAGAGGATCTCCCTGACGAGGAAGAGACCAAGGCCCGTATGTTTTCCTACCCCCCGCTGGAATATCCGTTCCTTGTCTTTTTCCGGTACCCCCACTCCGTCGTCCTCACAGGCCAGTACAAGTCCTCCGGGTGCCGTCTTTGCAGAAAAAACAATTTTTGTCAGGGTTTCCCCGTACCTTATGGCATTATCGACAAGGTTATAGAAGACTTTTTCAAAAAGGGGGTCTGCATACAGTTCCAGGTCTTCAAGCTCGTCCACGATTATGATTGTCCCGAGGTTGAACTGCGCCCGGAGCTCCGTGATGATCGGACGTAGCGGCTGCCATGCCGGTGTGCCGACACCGAGAGACTGGTACTCCCGGGTAAATTCGATCTGGTGCTGTATCGAGCTTGCCGCAACCTCCGCATGGTCAAGAAATGAAAGGACAGAGGGGTCATGCAACTCATCCCTCAGCAGTTCGAGGTAACCGAGCAGCACCGTGAGCTGGTTCAGGATGTCATGGCGGGTAATACTTGCGAGGAGGTTTAATTTCCTGTTCACCTGGCTGAGAGCATTTTCCGCCTGCTCTCTTTCCAGAACCTCGTTCGACAGGTGATCGTTTGCAACCGAGAGGTCCCGTTGACGGGCAGCGGTCTCATCGCGGGACGCCTGGAGGCTCGCTACCATGAAATTAAACGAGTCCGAGAACTCACCCATGAAATCAACGCGCTGCGACAGGTCGCCATCGGCGATCATTTTCGCCTGCCATGTAAGGTGAAGGAGGTTTGCCTGGATGGTTTTTAAGTAACCACCCATGTACCCGGTGACCCGTATATCTTCCGAGAGGTTCCCGGAGGCAAGTGAACGTGAAAACTGCTGTAATGCCATCAGGTCGGTAATAATCTGGCGGAAGTCCGGGTCATTTTCGGCATCAAGTTCAGGAAGTGTGCTTACCGGCGACCCCTCCTTCATTATTTCGCTGATAATGCGAAGGATTACACTGATATCAGCATCAGGTCCTTCCCGGAATTTACCCTCTCCCTCCTTCATATCCCTCATTTCCTGATCATGTCCGGAAGATTATGAAGATTTCATGATATCAACGGTAAACCTGCAGGTACGGTCACCCGTGCACCAGCAGTCCACCTCTTTTACGACGAATTTCTTACCGGTATAGGCCTCCATGATACCTGCAATAAACCCTTCATCGTAGGTACATACCGAATAATTGAGAACAGGAAGGCCGGAACAGTCCACGTCTTCTGACACGGTAAAAATAAAGGAACCGTTGTTTATATCGGTCTTTTCTACCCTGAGAACCCCGATATCCATCTCCCTGAGTGATACCTGGAGTTTCTTGATTAAATCGTTGAATTCAAGTCCGTCCCCGATTACATGCTGGTAAAATTCTTTACCTGCGATCACCCCGGCCCTGAAAAATAGTTCATCGGTCTTTTCTGTCCCGAAGTCCTGTTCGAGCACGTCCCGGAACGTATACTGCATCAGCCGGTACACTTCAAGCCGGATTTTTTTTCCGAGGTTCGGTCTCCCTTCATCGAGATTGCCAAGAAGGTCCCATGAAAATGAATATCTCCTCCCGTCCATGTTGTGCATCACCCGTTAACCAGGAGCCTCGCATTGAAGTTCTCAGATCACTGAATAAACCGGTGTTTTTTTTACTATATACACGTATTGGCGAATTCCCGGTTTTTAATTTTTTAAAAAGGTGATATTCGATGGGGTCCACAGTATTATCACGCTGTTATGGGCCTGCCACGTAAACAGTTAAGCATCAGTTATCCATCCGGCGGGCGTCAGGAGACTGGTTTTTTCGCGTGATCATGGCAATCGAGACAAGTGCAGCATCCCGTACTTTTAGATCCGGGTCATTTTCAAGGCTTTTGAGGGCTGGTACGGCTCGTTCATCCCCGATTAGTCCGAGGGCCCTTGCTGAGATCTCACGCACGTCATGTTTCTTATCTGAAAGGAGCCTGATTATCGGTTCAACTGCCGATGAAGCACGTAACATACCGAGTGCTTCTGCCGCGTTCCTCCGGAGCCATTTTTCATCAGCACCGAGTACGGCAATAAGTGGTTCCACTGCCCGTACATCTCCGATTTTCCCAAGTGATTCAGCGGCCAGCCAGCTTATTGTCGGGTCGCCAAGGGCCTCGATGAGGGCCGGGACTGCCTCCGGGTCACCGATTTCTCCCAGGTAATCCGACGCCTTTTCGCGATCGAGCTGGTACGGGCTCTTTAAAAGATAAACCCGCATCGCAACGTCCTTGCGGTGCTTTGATTTCATCTCGGCCTCGATCTGTTTCATCTCGTACGGGGCCTCGGCATGCCCCGCATGTGCGTCCTGTCTGTCCGGAGTATCAGTCATGCTTATCCCTACGGGATTATGGTCATCCTTCAATTCCTGTATATGAGAATTCCTGCAGGTGAATATCAATGATTGCATGTGAATAATCCGGTCGCACCAGCCCCTCCGGTCACCCGGAAGAGGTTGGCAGGTGAACAGTACCGTGACTACGGATGACTGGTTCCAGTAGCAATGACGCGCAGGAGATCTGTTCCTGCCGGTAGAAGTATGAGGGACTGAATTTCTGTAATTATTAGCCAGATTTAAAAAATACCTGTATATCCGGGCTATCCCACATGGGCATTTAGCGGTTGTGGTCGGAAGAAATTGCCCCAAAAACAGCATACCTGGCATTTCATCCAGCACCGCAGATAGAAATTCGGGAGGACTATTTCTCCATTCACCAGTTGATTTTTCGAAATAACGCTGAACAGAGGATTTCAGAATCTTTTTATACCCCTTTATTTCCACTGGAGCGCACGATTTTTCGGGCGTATTTCCTGGAAGTCCGGAGATCTTAAAGACGGTAAAGAGATATTCAGCCTTATGGAGGCAACGGTTCAGAGGGTTCATATATGTCACCCTGGATCGACACACCATATCCCTGGATCTTTTTCTCGTTTCATTTATCTCTGATCCGGTGAGAACATCTGAGTGATAACCATGAGAATATTATGCGTATACTATTCATGGAAGGGCCATACTGCAAAAGTAGCCGAACGGCTGGCAGATTTGTTGCATGTTGAGCCGGTCCGGATTGAACCTGCCAATGAATCAGGGATGTTTAGTAAAGCTATGAAA